>JAUSPI010000185.1 GCA_030655775.1 Syntrophales bacterium | reverse complement strand
GGATCATAAAGAACATCTTTATTCCGTGAGATTTCTTCCAGCGCATCTTCTATCTTCTCAGCGGGCCGGTAAGGCCGGTGAGAAGCCATAGCTTCAACGACATCTGCCACAGCTATGATCCTCGCTTCCAGAAGAATCTCCTCACCTTTAAGACCTTGAGGATATCCGGAACCATCCATCCTTTCGTGATGCTGAAGCACTATCTGCGCAATTGGCCAGGAGAATTCTATCTCCTTCAATATGTCGTGGCCTGCCTGCGAATGAGACTTTATCATATCAAACTCAATTTGTGTTAACCGTGAGGGCTTGCTGAGGATTTCGGAAGAAATATTTATCTTGCCGATATCATGAACGATTGCAGCTATATAAATTTCCTGAACCTGTTCTTCTGAAAAACCAAGCTCTCCGGCTATGGCACAGGAAAGCTCGGCCACCCGCCGTTGATGACCGGCAGTATAGGGATCTCTCATCTCAACTGCGGATGCCAGGGCATTGATCGCTCCATCCAGTGTCTTTTGCAGTTTTATGCAACTTTGCTCCAGTTCCTCCCTTGCCTGCCTGCGTTCGGTGATGTCGCGTGTTACACCCACAAAAGCAATCGGACGGCGATCCTGAGAGCGTATGAATGAAACCTTTGCCTCGGTCCATAAGGTTGAACCATCCTTGCGTACCTGTTCCAGTTCCATTACCCGCGCTGGAGACGGATCTTTGGAACCTGAAGCCTCGATGGCCATTTCTTCTTTGAGAATTTTGGAAGCAACCTCGAAAGAATCGGGAGTCAAGAGCTTATGGAGTGTCAGGCTCATTTGCTCCTCAACCGTATAACCCGTAAGATTGGCAATAGAAGGGCTGACATAAGTAGTCCTCATGTCCATATCCATGGTCCAGATGACGTCTGATATATTCTCGGCAAGCAGACGATAGCGCCTTTCATTCTCCACTAATACCTTTTCCATTTTATGTTTGTAAAGGGCAATCTCAACGGAGCTATGCAGTTCTCTCTCCTCGAATGGCTTGAGGATATAACCGAACGGCTCTGTCTCCTTCGCCTTCTGCAATATCTCATCATCCGCATAAGCAGTAAGATACACAACAGGAACACCAAAACGGGGATATATCTGACCGGCACCTTCTATGCCATTCATGTCACCTTTCAACATGATATCCATCAATACTAAATCCGGAGGCGTCTCCTCCGCTATCTTAACAGCAGCCTCAGCGGAAGAAACAACAGCAAGAACATCGTATCCAAGCTTCCGTAGAATCCTCGCTACATCCTCGGCAACAACCTTCTCATCTTCAACAACCAGAATCCTTGCCTTTTTTTCCATGTTTTTAGTCTCTTTCGTAATAATCCTAACTGTAGTGCCCGTTCCCTGAACGGGCCGATGAGGGCATCGGCCCCTACATCCTGGATTCCCGTCTCCGCGGGAATGACAAGAGAAGTTTATCCTATCCGTAAACCACTCTGTTCCTGCCCGTTTCCTTTGCCTTATAGAGGGCGTCGTCAGCAGTTTTTATCATAACTTCTATGAAGTCATTTGTGTTGCCATCTCTTGACGGCACTATGCTGGTCACGCCCAGGCTTATGCTCACATTCAATCTTTTATCATCAATCTCAAAAGGTCTTTCGCAGATGCAGGTACGAAGCTTTTCCGCAATTTTCCTGCCGGCTTCGGGGTTTGCCCCAGGTACACCAAGCAGAAACTCCTCCCCCCCATACCTGCCCATGATGTCATATGACCTCAGTTGAGACTTTACCCTGTTCACAACTTCTACCAGGACATTATCACCCACAATATGCCCGTATTCATCATTAACCCTTTTGAAGTGATCAATGTCAAGCATGATCAGGCAAAGAGGGATTTTTTCGCGGCCTGCACGGGAAAGCTCATCCCCTAAGCGTTCCAAAATGGCCCTTCTGTTAAAAATCCCTGTGAGACTGTCCGTAACAGCCATTTGATGGAGCTTCCGGTTCGACTCATTAAGAGCTCTTTCAAGATCGACAATCCTCTGTCCCACTTCTATTCTGGAGAATAACTCTCTCCTGTCAAATGGTTTTGTCAGATAGTCATCCGCACCTGCTTCAAGCCCTTCAACAATATTTTCTATATCTTTTTTCCCCGTCAGGAATATTACATAAACATAATGAGAAGTAACGGCCTCTTTTATCCGCTTGCACAATTCCAGCCCGTTCATCCCCGGCATCATCCAGTCAAGTATGGCAATAGAAATATCCTCTTTTTCTTTCTGAAATATTTCCCATCCCTCCTGTCCATCCCGTGCCGATAAAACCTCATACCCACGGTTCTCCAATGTTCTTATCAGTATCATGCGAGAGATGGTTTCATCTTCTGCAATCAGTATTTTCATTCTTCCTCCCATCCGGGCATTGAAACAAATTCTTTAAATCTGCCTAACTCTTCTTCAATCTCTATGTAAAGTTTCTCTATGTCTTCAGTTTGCCCTTTTTCCGCAAGCCTTTCTATCTCGGAAGAGAGTTCATAAACCCGGGTCAGACCCAGATTACCGGATGACCCCTTTAAACTGTGCGCGGTCTCGCTGATGGTCTTAAAATCTTTTCCCTTTATTCCCAGGGAAATACTCGCTAATTTTTCAGGATACTGAGAGCTGAATACCTCCACCAGCTCTTTTAAGAATTCTATGTCCCCGTCAGTTATTTCTAATGCAAAATCTCTGTCAAATACCGGTCTCGCTTCCTCTTTCTTCATGTTTCCTTATCCATCTCTGCTTCCCTGCTTTCTTGCCCCGTCAAGGATTCTTTTGACCCTCAACAGCAATATTTCCTTTTGAATAGGCTTCCTTATGTAATCCATGGCTCCCAGCTTGAAGCCTTTTTCTTCATCTTCCGGGCTGGTTCTGGATGTTAAGAATATTACAGGTGTTTTAATTCCTTTCTGGCTGACCATCTCAAGCAGTTTAAAACCGTCTAAATTGGGCATGTCCACATCGGAAAGGATAAGGTCAAATTGTTCCTTGCCCAGGTGAAGAAGGGCATCAACGCCGTCCTCTGCAGTGATAATCCTGTATCCCTGATTTTCCAGGAAGCGCTCGATCAGTTTTTTATTGTCTTCGTCATCCTCTACAACAAGAAGAGATGCTCCCTCTTCTTTTGCTTCGTCGGCTAATGCTGCTTCAGTGACCGTTTCTACCGGTTTTGCTTTCTTGAAATCAATTTCCTCAAGAAGCACATTTTCGTAAATGTCTTTCGGATTAAAGATAAAAAATTTAATCTTTTCCAGGGCATGGTTACTTATCAGGTAATCGCCTCTTTCCTGGACGAATGATCTGATTTCCGAAACGGGTGCTCCCATGCGTACCATTTCAGAAATAGCCGGATTGAATTCTATGATTTCATAGATTCCTTCGCGACCATAATAACCCGTATCATTGCACTCTGTACAACCGACAGGGTGAGCAACGCGGGATGGAATGTCGTCGGTATATGGCGATAACATTTCCATTTCTTCCTGTGAGATCGGTACGATTTCCTTGCAATTGTAACAGAGCTTTTTCAGCAGTCTCTGGGCGACAATAGCCAGAATAACATCTGCCATTGTGCCTCGTTCAATGCCCAGTCTTTCGAGACGAAAGATAGCGGTGGTGGCATTAGATGTGTGCAGGGTGGTAATGGTCAGGTGACCGGTGCTGGCAAAATCAATAGCCATTTTTGCAGAATAGCCATCCCTTACCTCACCCATGTACAGCATGTCGGGGTCCTGCCTGACTGAAGCTTTCAAAAGGGATTCAAAGGTAACACCGGCCTTTACATTTACCTGCTGCTGATTGGCAAAGGGTATGCGGTATTCAACGGGATCTTCAACGGACATCAGGCTTCGGGTTTGAGAGTCTATTTTGCTCAGGAGGCTGTAAATGGTGGTGGTTTTTCCGGATCCTGTGCCCCCCACTATAAGGATTAGCCCGGCTTTCCGGTTGGCGGCTTTGATCAGCGTGTTTGTCTGTTTGTCCATCATGCCCAGCTCAGTCAGCTCTTTCGGCTTTACATCCGGTTCCAGAAGTCGCATGACCATGCTTTCGCCGTTGGGCGTGGAAGTTGTGGACAGTCTGAGATTGAAGGTTCTTTCATCTATAACTGCCGCGAAGACACCATCCTGGGGCTTTCTTTTCTCCGCTATATCAAGGCCGCCAAGCGCCTTATATCTGGATGTGAGTTTAATCCCGGTATTTTTTTCCAGGGTGAATATATCTCTCAAATCACCGTCAATTCGGAAGCGAACAAGGAAATTGTTTTCCTTTGGCTCTATGTGAATATCACTTGCCCTTTCTTTTACAGCAGTGGCTATGACATTGTTGGCAATGTGCACAACAGGGCGTTCTCTTATTTCCGCTTCTGTCAGTTTTGACAACGATTCAATTTTTGGTTTGTCAGGGGCGATGGGAGCTGCTTCAACCCGTTCCGACCCTTCATGCTTGAATATCATTTCGATATTTTCAGGTTCTGTTATGATTAGATTGGATGCTTTATCAAGGCCGGAAAATTTCATCATGGTATCCAGGAGTTCCCAGTCAAAAGGGTTGATTACCACGAAGGCCTTTTTACCGGATTTATCCTTTAGCGGCAATATATGGTTTGACTTGCAAAACGTTGTGGGGAGGACACCCAGTTGAACATCTTCAGGATTGATATGAGGGACATACGGCAACTTCAGAAACTCCGCAATATGTTTAGCTGTTTTACTCTCATTTGTTCCTATATCGGATGATATGGAATATATCATTGAAGGGGGAGTATTTGCGAACTTGAATTTTTTTTCGGGATCGAGGTTCAATTGTTCAAACAGAGATTCTTTAAACTTTATGAAATCAGCCGGCTGGATTCTCTCGTACCATGATTTGACATCTTCCTGTATTTCTTTCCATCGGGAATTTGTTTGCAAATGCTTGCTGACCTTTTCCATCAGAAGGTCTTTTCGGACCGGTTTTACCAGATAATCTACAGCTCCGACCGAAAATGCCTTTCCCTTGCCTTGCTCCTCCCCCAGAGCAGTGAGAAATATTACCGGGATATAGGCAGTTTCATTGTTCTTTTGTAATCTGGAACAAACTTCATAACCGTCCATTTCCGGCATCATGATATCAAGCAGGATAAGGTCAGGTTTTTCAGTGGCGGCTAATTCCAGTCCTTTGAGGCCATTATCAGCGGTAATGACATTGTAACTGTCCGTGAGAAACCGCTCGATCAACCTGAGGTTGTCTGGATAGTCGTCAATGCACAGAATCAGAGGTTTTGCCAAATTATTCATAAACTACCTCAATATTTTCAAGGTAACGCAAGAGTTCTCCCGCCTGCCTTTGGATTTCATCTGCGTTTTCCTCCTTTGCCGCATTTTCAATGCGTGAGCCTATTGCGGTAATTTCATCAAATCCGTATCCGCCGCCGGCCCCCTTCATCGAGTGTCCCAGTCTCTGTATGGTCTCATAATCGCCAACAGCGAGGGATTCTCCTATTGTCTTTATGTCTTTGTGTCTGTTTTCGAGAAAACCTGGTATAAGGTCCTCAATATCCGGGTCCACATGGACAATTATTTTTTCATCCGTCATGGTTACACACCTCAGGTATGTTCATATTATATCCCTTTATTTTTTTTGTTTTCCCGCGTGTATTTTGACAAGTTCGTAAAAAGTCATAAACTGCATCATTTGTCGTCCTGAACTCGTTTCAGGATCTCGCTTGTTTCAGCATCTATTATTTCAGCAAGTTAGAGACCCTGAAATAAATTCAGGGTGACCCAAAAAGACTTTTTACGAATGCGTTAATTTTTGGTTTCATTCTCTATCCTTATATCTCTGTATCGTCTCCATAAGCGTTGCCTTCCTTATCGGTTTTGTCAGATGATGGGTACATCCTGCGTCAAGGCTCTTTTTGGCATCTTCTGCCATGGCATGGGCGGTAAGGGCAATGATGGGAGTTTCTTTCCCCCCGCTTTCACGCTCCCATTTTCTGATCTCACGGGTGGCAGTATAGCCGTCCATCACGGGCATCTGCACATCCATCAGCACAAGATCGTACTTCCCTGACTTAAACTTCTCAACGGCAATCTCGCCATTTTCCGCTATGTCTATATGATCTGAAGTCCTCTTGAAGTATGACTGGATAAGAAGACGGTTATCTGCGGAATCCTCAACGAGCAAAATGTTAAAGGGGCGGGTTTTACTGAAGTCCACCGGTTTTACATCAGGAACCCTGCCAATGGCAAGCGTCGTCTTGCGACCGAGGACGGCAGCGATAGCATCCAGAAGATTAGCCTTTTTCACGGGTTTTACAAGATAAAATGATATACCGAGTTCCTTGCATCGGCTAATATCACCGTATCGATCATCTGAGGTGAGCATCATAACGGCCGTATCCTTAACATCTCCCACCTCTTCTTTTATATGTTTGGCCAATTCGAATCCGTCCATAACAGGCATATGCCTGTCGATCAGAGCCAGCTGAAACGGAGCGCCTGCATCGGCGGCGCGCTTAAATTCGGCGAGTCCTTGCTTGCCATCCTCCGCCTTGACTACCAGGGCGCCCAATCCGGAAAGCACCCTGCTCAATATCATACGACTCGTTTTGTTGTCATCAACCACAAGCACTTTTAACCTCTTTAAATCCACTGGAAGTCTTTCGATCCGTTCCTCTGGCACGGAGCCAATCGCAAACTTTGCAGTAAACGAAAAGGTACTTCGCTTACCCTGCTCGCTTTCCACCCGGACATGCCCGCCCATGAGTTCCACCAGTTGTTTTGAGATGGTCAGTCCAAGTCCCGTCCCGCCATATTTGCGGGTGGTCGATGAATCGGCCTGCATGAAAACGTCAAAGATTGTGTCGATTTTTTCCGGAGGTATTCCGATCCCTGTGTCGGTTACAGAAAAGAGCAATTCCACTTTGCCACCCCCTGATCCATCATCCCTGACCTCTGACCCCTGCCTCTCGACCTGAATAATGACCTCTCCCTTCTCGGTGAACTTTATCGCATTCCCTACAAGGTTCATCAGTATCTGTTGCAAACGGACGGGATCGCCAAAAAGGGCGGTCGGGACATCCGGTAGAATATTATAGGCCAGCTCCAGGCCTTTTTTATGGGCGCGAATTGCCATTACTTCGCCTGTTTTTCCAATCACATCATTAAGGTCAAAGTCGATCGTTTCGAGATAAATGTGGCCGGCTTCCACTTTCGAAATATCAAGAATATTGTTAATGATGCTTAAAAGATTTTCACTGGCTGCCTGGAATGTTTGTACAAATTGTTGCTGTTCGTGGTCCAGTGGGGTTTCCAACAGAAGATCGGCCATCCCGATGATGGCGTTCATAGGTGTCCGGATCTCGTGGCTCATACCGGCCAGGAATTCGGTCTTGGCGTGGCTGGCAGCCTCAGCCTCTTCTCTGGCCTTTTGCAGCTCCTCCTCCACCCGCTTTCGCTTGGTAATGTCACGTACGAGACCTATGGCGTTCCATCTGTCTTTTAACTTGGTCGAGGTCATGGACAGTTCTACGGGGAATTCTGTTCCGTCCTTTTTTAAAGCCATCAGTTCAAGGGTTTGGCCCACGGCAGCCCCCTGTCCGGTCATCTTAAATTTACTGAATCCAACTTTGTAGTCTTCGTGATAGCGTTTTGGCGCAAGGGTAGGGTGCAATTCCTTCCCCAGGATCTCTTCGCTTGTATAACCAAACATCCTTTCTGCTGCCTCGTTCCAGTAGGTAACTTCTCCTTCATTATTTAGCATAATAATGCCATCATTGGCCACCGTGCTTATAGTCCTGAATATTTCTTCACTCTCCTGTAGCGCTTTCTCCATCTGCTTACGCTCGGTGATGTCCTTTGAGACAATCGTTACGGCTGTTATTTTACCACCTTCACCTTTGA
>JAUSPI010000184.1 GCA_030655775.1 Syntrophales bacterium | reverse complement strand
ATCGTCCCCTAATGTCAAGGAGAATTTAAATCCCCCAAATAGACATTGAAAATAAAGTCTGTCCTCCCCATCCCGTAGGACAGCCGTCTCGGCTGTCTAAGCGATTCACCATTATGGACAGGCGGGACGCCTGTCCTACTGTGTTGGAAGGGTCAATGTCTATTTTTGGGTAAATCCAGATTTTGAAGTACATTTCGAAAATTCCCCAGATTGCTGCTGGGAGTTTCAAATTTTATTATACAACATATTGTGGTCTAATATTCATAGAATACAATTTGTTGTATTTTTCCTTTACAAAGGAATTTTTCTCTGTTAAAATTCCAAAAAATTACGGAGTTTTTCGTCCTCCACTATTGTTGCAAAGCTTTAGCATGGGTGTCTTTAAATGAAACTAAAGAAATTAGAAATAATAGGGTTTAAGTCTTTCAGGGATAAGAGTACCCTTGATTTCTCAGACGGAATCAGTGCTGTTGTCGGCCCCAACGGATGCGGGAAGAGTAATATAGTTGACGCTATCCGATGGGTTATGGGTGAACAGCGGCATAAGGTGCTCCGCGCAAAGAAAATGGACGATGTCATATTTAACGGAAGTAACAATGCCTTTCCCGTCGGTATGACTGAAGTGTCAATGATCCTTGCAGCTAATGGACATAAATTTCCGGGCGACTATGACAGCTGCAGCGAGGTCATGATTTCAAGGAGAACCTTCCGTGATGGCGAAAGTGAATATTACATCAATAAAGTACCCTGCAGATTGCTCGATATCAGGGAATTTCTCATGGATATAGGAATTGGTGCGAGGACGTACTCTCTGGTAGAACAGAACCACATCGCACATCTCATTGAGGCCAAACCCGAGGACAGACGGCAATTCATCGAAGAAGCGGCAGGCATCTCAAAATATAAGGGCAGAAAAGAAGCCGCCTCTCGAAAGATGGAATCCACACGGCAAAACATCGTTCGCCTGGCCGATATAATCAGTGAGGTAAGATCACAGCTCAATTCGATATCGAGACAGGCAAAAAAGGCAGAAAGATACAAAACACTAAAAAAAGATATAAAAGAGGCGGAACTCTCCCTCGCGCTGCAAACATTTTTCGATTTGGCCGAAAAACAGAAATCGTTAGAAGGTGCACATAATGCGATTGTTCGCAAGAAAACCGAGGCCGAAACGACACTGATAAATCTTGAGGCGTCGATAGAAACTTTAAAGGCAGAGATCCTCGAAAATGAAGAGTCGGCTTCAAGATTTCAGGAAAGACTCTATGAAATAAAGACCGATGTAAACGTCAAGGAACATGAAATTGAGTTTTCAAAGGGAAAGATCGCCGACATATCGATGAGGAAACAGAAAAACATAACTGAGATTGAGTCACTGAAACGCAAGAAGGAAAATACGATAGAAGAACTGACCACTCTCCAGTTGAAAATGGCCGGGTCGGACGAAAGAATCGCTAATATTGTGGACTCCGTCGCTAAAAGTCAAGAGAGGATAGAGGAACTGAAGGAGATAGAGGCGGCGCTTCACAGCAAACTGGAGGAGAGCAAGGTTGAGCATGTTGATATTCTTACGGAAAAGGTAAGACTCAAAAATATGCAGGCCGAACTTGTAAAGAGGATTGACGATCTGAAGCGAAGATCAGAAAGCTACACCGCGGAAATGGAAGAAAGTACGAGGAAACTCGACCTGGCAAGCGATTCTCTTGCTCAATTAAAATCCGCCCTCGAGTTTGATATGGATAAGTCTGACGACTTCATAAAAAAAGAAGTGGTTCTTACAGATAAGCTTCAGAAGGCAAAAGAAGATTTACAAATAATTGATCAAAGAACCAGAAAGCTCAAGGAAGAAATAGGAATAAAGTCGTCTCGGCTCTCATCTCTGATGGAATTGCAGGAGGGCTACGAGTGGTGCGGTGAAGGAACACGCTCTTTCATGAAGGCGAAAAAAGCCGACTCCGGTGAAGTATGGGCCAGGGATTGCGGATCATCCCCGGAGTGTTTCTGCGGACTGGTGGCTGATTATATAGAGGTCCCGAAGGAACACGAAGTCGCTGTAGAGGCTGTCCTGGGAGAAAAGCTTCAGTATATCATCGTAAAAACCCAGGAAGATGGTATAAAGGCGATCGATTATCTGAAGAGCCGCTCACTGGGCAGGGGGAGTTTTATCCCTCTCCAGGCAAGAAATAATTCTTCAAATTCAGGGCATTTCCACCGTGACGTCAGGGAAGCGGTCAGATTGACCGATGTTGTCAGGATCAGGGAAGGTTTTGAAGGTATCGCCGATTATCTTCTTGGAGATGTTTTGTTGATTCCGGATCTGACGGTCGGTGTATCTCTTTGGCGGAGAAACGGCTTTGAGGGGACATTCGTCACACCGGACGGCGACATTATAAGTCCCCATGGTGTCTTAACCGGCGGAAGCAAAAAAAATGGCGACAGCAGTCTCCTTCGGAACAAAAGGGAGATAGGGCAGCTCGAAAAGGAAATCGACATCATGACCGGTCTTCTTAAAGAAGACGAGGCCCGTATAAGCAAAACAGCCGCCCTTATCTCACAGTTGGAAGAAGAACTGGTTGAATTGAAATCTGGTCTGCACAGATTAGAGTTGAGCATCAACAGCAACCGGAAAGATATTGAACGATTTGAGGGTGAGCGGAAGTGGGTCGAGCAAAGGATAAACGTCCTTGCCTTCAACATGGAAAACCTGAAAGAGGAAGAAGTTCAGGGGATGGAAAAGATAGCCGCCATTGATAATGATATCGCTTCCCGTGATGAAACCGAAAAAGTGGCCGGTGATCGTATTGCCTCGATGCAGGAAAAATGGGAAAAATCACGGAGAAAGTTAGAGGAGGTGGAAAGGGGGTTGACCGATGAGAAGATTCTTTTAGCATCTCTTGAAGAGAAGAAGACCGCAAACCTCAATACCCTGGCACGATTGAATCATGCAATAACTGATATATCAGACAATATCGATTCAAAGATCAGCGAGTCAAGAGCTCTTGAAAAAGATATAGAAGTTATCACGGAAAATATTGCCGTGGAGCAAGACTGCCTCGGATACCTCTATTCCGATTACGATACCACCGAAGTCGAGCTCGACAAGAAGAAGAACTTTAGGGAAGAGAAAAACGGGCTGTTAAAAGCCAGAGAATTGGATACCGGTAAGATAAAAAAAGCCCTCGATAGTTTGACAAAAGAGAGAAATGAACTGGAAATGGAATCCCGCGAGGTATCCCTCCATGCCCAGACCTTGAAGGAGGGCATGTATAAGAAGTACTATGTTGACCTGAATGCCTTAAAAGCGCATTTTAAAAGGCTTGGTGAATCTGACATTGAGGAATTGAAAAATAGACTCGACAGAAACAGGAAGTCTGTTGAAAATTTCGGAGAGGTCAACCTGCTGGCTCTGAGCGAACATGAGAAACTCAAAGAAAGGTACGATTTTCTGATTTCTCAGGTTGCGGATTTGAATTCATCGCTGGATACGCTCCAGAGAACCATATCAAGGATCAACAGAATATCCAGAAAAAGATTCTCAGAAACCTTCACCGTCGTTAACCAGCGGTTTAAAGAGGTATTTTCCAGGCTCTTTCAGGGAGGTAGAGGAGAACTCCGGCTCACCGATGAGACAGACATGCTGAATGCAGGTGTGGATATAGATATCCAACTCCCCGGCAAGAAACCTCAGAATATTACACTTTTGTCAGGCGGGGAAAAGTCCCTTGCCGCTGTTGCCCTGATTTTTTCCATTCTTTTATATCGTCCAACTCCATTTTTGGTACTTGATGAAGTTGATGCGGCACTGGATGATGCAAACATAACTCTGTTCAATCAATTAATAAAAGA
The DNA here is from genome assembly GCA_030655775.1 of Syntrophales bacterium. Lineage (NCBI taxonomy): Bacteria > Pseudomonadati > Thermodesulfobacteriota > Syntrophia > Syntrophales > Syntrophales bacterium. Next base: position 11,430 of record JAUSPI010000184.1, on the reverse strand, counting down.
TACTTCAGCAAACTCCCAGATCATTCTGGTAACCCACAACAAGAAAACCATGGAAGTCGCAGACAACCTCTTCGGGGTTACAATGGAGAAAGAGGGCATTTCAACCACAGTTTCCGTAAGCTTCAATTGATGTAAACATTCAACTATCAGCAGTAGGGTCGGCAGGTGGCATGGACAAATTTGTTTGTCCGTGTTATTTATATATGAAAGTTCAATTCAGGAATTCGAAAATGCCGGAAAACAATAGCAAAAATGACAGTTTTTTTGAAAAATTAAAGACGGGGCTCTCCAAAACGAGAGGGTCTTTTGTTAAGAGTGTCGATGAAATGATCCTCGGCGAGAGGATCATAGACGATGACCTCTTTGAAGAACTGGAAGAAGTTCTTATTACGGCTGATGTAGGTCCTGCTTTTACTTACGATCTGATCGACAACATGAAATCAATCGTAAAAAGGGACGACCTTGACAGCCCTGAGGTGCTCAGAAAAGCAATGGAGAAGAGTGTGATGGATATTCTCAAAGAGAGGGAAGCTCCATTGCGTATCCCGAGAAATAAGCTTTTTACCATCATGGTCCTGGGGGTTAACGGAACGGGGAAAACTACGACCATCGGCAAAATGGCCCACCGCTTTAAAAAAGGCGGGCTGTCCGTTATGCTCGTTGCAGCGGATACCTTCAGGGCAGCAGCAATCGAACAGCTGGAAATATGGAGCCAAAGAACAGATGTTCCCCTTATTAAACAAAAGTCGGGGGCAGACCCCTCCGCTGTTGTTTTCGATGCCATCCATTCTGCGAAGTCACGCAAAACAGAGGTAATGATTATCGATACTGCCGGCAGGCTCCATACCAAGGTTAATCTTATGGACGAGCTGAAAAAGACGAAACGTATCATGGAGAGGGAACTGCCAGGTTCTCCCCATGAAACACTCCTTGTTCTTGATGCCACCACCGGACAAAATGCCGTTTCACAGGTAAAGATGTTTAATGAAGAAGTCGGCGTGACAGGAATTGCCTTAACAAAGTTAGACGGAACAGCAAAGGGCGGGATCATCATCAGGATTGCCCATGAACTGAATATCCCTATCCGCTACATTGGTATCGGTGAGGGGATCGATGACCTGAGAAGATTCAACAGTAAAGAATTCGTTAAGGCCCTCTTTTGGTAAGCGTTTTCCTATCAGCCGTCAGCGTAGGGTGGCATTTTACATGCCACCACTTGTGGCCAGGCATAAAAACCGCCCCTACCTTGCTCGTGGTCGATAGTTGAACGCTCACATCGAAAGACATATCGCAATTCAGGATTGTAATATGGGAAGAATATTTGCCATCGGTGATATCCATGGGTGTATTTCAAACCTGGAGAGCATTATGGACACAATAGACATTGATGCTCAAAATGATGCCCTTATTTTTATCGGTGATTATATAGACAGGGGGCCGGATTCTAAAGGCGTGGTCGATTTTGTCCTCGAGCTCAGGAGAAACATAAACCAGGTAATATGCCTGCTGGGAAATCATGAACAGATGTTTCTCGACTATCTTCATGACAAAAACGTTTATAAAGAAATATTCCTTATAAACGGAGGAGATCATACCATTTCATCCTATGGAGTTGTCGAAACGGCCGATGGCGTTAAGGTAAACGTTCCGGAAAATCATATGCACTTTTTCACATCACTGCTTCCTTATTACGAAACTGAAAATTACATCTTCGTACACGCCGGGTTGAGACCCGCTATTCCCCTGGAAAAACAGGATATAGAAGATTTAATATGGATACGGCACGAGTTTATAAACTCTTCCTATGATTTTGGAAAAACTGTGGTCTTCGGACACACCCCACTCCCACAACCCCTCATAGATTCGAATAAAATAGGAATTGATACAGGGGCTGTCTATGGCGGTAAACTCACATGTATCCAACTGCCGGAAGTCAGGATATATCAGGCCTGACGGCTTTGTAAGGTATTATGAAAATTATTGAATGTGTTCCAAATTTCAGTGAAGGAAAAGATAAAGACAAAGTAAGAAGTATAGTGGAAGCGGCGTCTGAAGTAGACAGCGCTAAGGTGCTTGACTTCAGCATGGACGTCGACCACAACAGGAGCGTTCTGACCATTGCCGGCACCCCGGACGGTGTCGTAAGGGGGACAGCTGCCGCCTGCGACAGGGCACTCGAGTTAATCGACATGACAAAGCATTCCGGTGTTCATCCATGCATCGGTGCCGTGGATGTGGTCCCCTTCACCCCCATAAAAAACATCAGCATGAAAGAAACAGTGGAAATAGCCCATAGATTTGGTCGTGCCTTCGGGAAGAAAAACAATGTCCCGATCTACTTCTACGGCGAAGCAGCGCTGGATTTAAAAAGGAGGGAATTATCCGATATAAGGAGAGGGGGGTACAGGGGATTACGTAAAAAGATAAACGACCCATTATGGGTTCCAGATGCGGGACCGGCTGTCTTCAACTCCCGTGGAGGTGCAACGGTTGTCGGGGTACGAGACCCGCTGATTGCTTTTAATATTAATCTTGGTACCGAAAATCTTGATATTGCACAAAATATTGCGAGATCGATACGATACTCAAGCGGCGGCCTCAAAGGTGTCAAGGCGATAGGTGTTCCGCTACACAGCAGAAAAATTGTTCAGGTGTCAATGAATCTCACAAATTACAGGGAAACTTCGATCCGCAAGGTCTTCGATACTGTAAAAGAGGAGGCCTTCGGTTATGGTGTCACTATACTTGAATCCGAATTGATAGGACTGATCCCCGGAGCGGCATTTGAAGACGTGACGGCCGATTATCTCAAATTATCCGGGTTTTCTTCCAAAAGAATAATAGAAACATACCTTCCGTGAGAGTGTTGACACCTATCTCAAATAATGCTAAAGCACTTTCTCTTTTGTTAACATATGCCCCCGTAGCTCAGTAGGATAGAGCACCGGATTCCTAATCCGGGAGTCGCGCGTTCGAATCGCGCCGGGGGTACCAGATTATATCAAGGGTTACAGAAAACTAACTGTAACCCTTTTTTCTTTATAATAAAGTTATGTTGCCAGTATAGTTATGTTACCAGATATAGTTCATTTAATTCCTGTCAATCCATGGTTTAAGAAATCCATATAGTTCCTTTCATTCTTTTCATTCCTTTGATCTATTTTCCAAGCTAAGATTGTTTTAGAGTCGTTTTCTCATCACGAGTAAAAGGAGAGAAAACGATGCAGAAAGCGCCGATTTACAGGAAAAGGCAAGCAGGTACTCGTGGCTGAAGTCCAGGTACCGGTAAATGACCTCCTTAAGATAGGGCCGATAGAAGCCATACTACCTTGAGAGCTCCACTCGCGATGCTCAAGCAGTTTGTGAAGCCAAGATTTTTTTACGTTCTTGGAATATCTTTCTCGTTACACTGGGGAATTAATCTTTTTTATCTTCGTAGCAATGTCTTCAAACTGTTTGATCTGAACGGACCCATCAGGAAATCTGGCAATGATTTCCAGGTCTCCTCCCATGGCCTTAATAAAATTTCTTAATGTGCTGATATACATGTCCGTCCGCTGTTCAAGCTTCGATACCGAAGGCTGTTTGACAGATAGTGTTCGTGCCAATTGTTCCTGGCTTAAATTCCTTGCATGTCGCAATTCCTGTAAAGGCATTTCAGCAAGTAACGCCGTTGTCTTTTCCGCTGCTTTTTTCCGTGCCGCGGGCTTCATTTTTCCTCTCAGTATAGAGTAAGGTTTGCTCATCATGCGCCCCCTTGTTTATTCTTTAAAGTCTTCAAATGTTTCTCATAAATTCTTTCAGCCAAAGGTACATATTTTTCGTACCAACGCTGACCGCCCCCCTTTTTACCACCAATCAAAAGTATGGCCGTTCTACGGGGATCAAAGGCATAAAGGATTCTATAAGGCTTTCCTTTGTGCTGAATCCGTAACTCTCTTATTGAGCCATACTTGGTTCCCTTGACATCCGAACTATAGGGGTATGGCAGATGAGGCCCCTTTTCTTCCAATATACCGACAACCGCATCAATGTCGATCTGTTCTCCCTCGTCCAAATCAATCCACCATGCCTCAAATTCATCGGTATATTCCACTTCCCATGCCATGGAAGGAATATAACCTACATGGAATGTTAAGTCAATAGTTTTTTAAGGATCAATGAGTACCGTTTGAACTCTTCATCTTTTTCCAAGTGAGCGTTTAATGTTACAGGATGAAATACGCAGTTTCTGATGGGAGGATGTTTAATTGTGGATCACCTGGCCACGATTTATGAGCCCCAAAGACCCCACGTTCCAATTGATTATGTTGAATAATCTTATTTTCCGTGAAGAATGTCCATCCACCGGATCGCCTCTGAATCGCTGATCTTGCCGAGATAGACCTGGGTTGTTTTCAAATCCTGATGCCGCAAGATTACTTTCGATACTACTTCCAGAGGAACACCATTTCTGCTGGCATATGTGGCTGAATATCTCTGGAGATCATGAGGGGACACATGGACATTCAATTTGGCTCCGAGTCCTTTGACAAGAGACCTTGCCGTTGAATAGCAAATGGGAAATATCCGCTCATCTCCTTGAAGAGTTTTCTCTTTGATGTATTCTCCCAGCCTTCTCGATACGTTCTCCGGCATGTAGGCCATTTCAGACTCCTTGCCTGATTTGGGCTCCCGTAGGATGATGGTTCTGTCAGAAACATCAGATACCTTAATCTTCAGCAATTCACCAACCCGCAATCCGCACCGTGCCTGAAGCTCCAATATTAAACGGTCCCGCTGTCTTTTTGTGTTGTAGATCATTTCATCCACCGTTTCCCGGTCGAGTATCTTGTGAGGAAGCTGTTTCGGCGCCCTGAAGGATTTGCTGAGCAACGGCATGTTGCAGGGATTCCTCATGTTCAGAGAGCAACGGTCAATAATGAAGTTGTAAAAGGCTTTCATCTGAGCATACCGGAGTCTTCTTGTGGATTTTGACAGATTCTGCGTGAGGGTTTCCAGGAAATGGAAGATCTCATCGGGGCTGATGTCATCCAAGGGTCTCTGCGCATAAATTGCTCCGAACCTGTCAAACAGGAAATTGTAACTCTCGATGGTTCGTCGTTTGTGGTTTGATTGAATATAATATTTGAACAGGGTTATCGACTCTTTTGTAGACATGGTTGACCTCCATATTCTTTGTTTGGTGAGGTCTCCGGGGGGTGAAATTATACGATCTTAATCAGGATAAAGGTAGGGGGGAGTTCTGGAGTCAGCCGTAAACGTAGATATTGAAAGCACCTACTACTAAATAACTTTGAAAAGCCCAGATGTTGATGATTACGAAATGAATTCTTGTTGTCCGCGTAGTGAGTCTGATCACCCTTTTGCCTCCTTTTCATTGATCAAATGCAAAAAGGAATATTGATGCGAAAGGAACATTAACTGCCCCTCTTTTCATATACACTTTTTCCACCCACAAAGGTCATGACTGCTTTTACATCCTTTATTTCATCTTTGGAAACACTGTAATAATCACGATCCCAGACGACCATATCGGCAAGTTTGCCTGTCTCAATGGAACCGATTTCTCTTTCCTGAAAACCCGAATAAGCGCTTCCCATCGTCTGCATCTTTAAGGCTTCCTGAATGGAGATACTTTCTGACGAATCGAAACGTGATCCCCCTTTAGTCGTTCTCTTTATTGCTTGCCAGAGCGCTATCTGCGGCTGGTATAAAGGAAAAGCAGGCGGATCAGCTCCAAAAGCCACAGGAATGCCTCCCTTGAGATAACTGTTCAGAGGTATTGCCACTGCCCTGTTTTTCATTCTAAAATTGTTGCCCCAGTGAAAAATCCATTGAGGATGCGTCGAGATGACAACCCCCAGTCTCTTTATACGCTCCAGAGAACCTGATCGAGGGAGGAGGGCATGCTCAATGCGATGTCTGGCATCGTTTCTCCGGTGATCTTTCTGGGCTGCCTCGACCGAGTCAAGAAAGAGATCCACCGCCTTGTCTCCTATCGCGTGTACACTCACCTGCTGGTCTGCCCTGTGAAACAGTGCCACCATTGCCTTGAGATCTGCCGTTGAATGGAGTGGCAGCGCCCGCTGATTATCGTACCAGAGGCTGGTCTGCCCTCCGCCGTCTATGGCGATCTTCAACCCTCCCCACATTTCGGCAAAAAGCTCCGGCAGATGCTTGCGCAGAACAGAGAGCTCACGGACAGGAGAATCAGTCATCGGGTCTTTTCCCGAGAAAAGGTCCTCCATTACCAGCGTGGCCTCTTTGAGGTTCGGAAGGTACGGCCAGAGCTTGATCCTCGTTGGGAGTGTCTTTGTTTGTACCAGATCGATGTATGCCTTGATGAATTTTGTCGAACCGATTTCTGCAACCATGAGGAAGTTGTCATGGATCGTGGTGACCCCTTCTTTAACATAGAGTTCCGCTGCATGGCGTATAGAGGCCCGCGCATCTTCGTCGCTCATGATCGGCATGTGCTTTCTCACGAGGTAGAGGGCGGGATAATGGACGAGGAGTCCTGTTGGCTCCCCATCATTGCCTTTTTGCACACGGCTTCCCGGTGGGCTGACAGTGTTTTTGTCAATCCCCGCAGCGTTGAGTGCCTGTGTGTTGGCAAAGCCCCACTGGCCCCCTGTGTGAACCACAAGGAGAGGGTGGCGTGACGTGACCTTGTCAAGGTCCCTCTTGTCCATGAAGGAGAGGGAAAGACTCTCTACGCCCCAGGCATTGATAAACGTGCCTGCCGGGGTAATCCGGGCTCGCTGCGCAAGGGCTTCGAGGATTTCCTCCTTCGTTTCCATCCCCTGGAGTTTCACCCATGCGCCGGATTCTCTCAGGCCGAATGGTGGCAGGTGCGCATGGGAATCAATCAATCCCGGAGTTACTGTTTTTCCTTTCAGATCAATAACTTTTGTCTGGGTCCCTATGTATTTAGAAATTTTTTCTGCTATTCCCGTATCAATGATTTTACCGCCTCTAACCGCCACGCCCTCCATAATGGAGCCCTTGACATCCACAGTAATAATTTTTCCATTTATCAGGATTAGTTCGGCAGTAGGCGTTGATGCTTGAATGGTGGGAAAACCGGTGAAAACTCCCGCCGTAGCTAAGGCGGATATTTTTAAAAATTTCCTTCTGCTTATTTTTTTTGATGAATTATTTTTTGCCATGTTCAAAGCTCCTCTATTGCGGTTTTTGTTCATTGGAGTTCGCTTCGCAGTAGACAGAGTATATGAAGAAGGCGTTTGTGTGTCAAGTACAGCCTTTTCATAAGACATTGCTTCTGTGACGCGAAAGTATAAAAAACTCGGTCTTGTATGTCAATTAAATATTGACCAAGAAATGTTAGGTGTGTTGCCAATATTTGTCGTCTGGCGTGAATTGTGTTTATTACTGATTGAAGGCCTTCATTTTCGTCGAAGCTGGCCGGTTGCAGAGTACAGGAAGAATAAGCTAACGGGGAAAGGGATAAATCCGTCCCATAAATTACACACAGGGAATCAATATCATAACTTCATCGTCAATTTTCCAGGTTAAGACAGCTGCTTAACATCATCACTCCTAAATCACTGAACATTTCATCAAACAGCTTACCTTATCGCAATTCATGGCCTTTTTGTGGTCATTTTCTTGTAAGGTTTTCCCTTACCAATCATAGAGGATTTCCCAGTACTCCATAAAGGAGGGGCCTTTTTGACTGTATCGGCATGAACACGTTTTGCCCGTACCGGGACCACTGTTGCTGTTTTCATGCCAGTAGCGTAAATAGATAACGGGAACTTGTCTGGGGATATCCTGGGTTTTGTCGGGGTCTGCCGGTTCTTCCAACCAGGCTTCCTTCTGTTCAATTACTTTCCAAACTGTTCCGAATTGCTTGCTTCTGACCCTTTCCCCCACATGAGGGAGTCCCATTTTTTCCCTGAGTTCTTTAAATCTGTAAGTAGAACGATCACCGTAGTCCAAAACCTTCTCTCCAAAGAATTTAATGCCAATAGCTCCAAGGGGTGCAGTCAGGATGATGGAAAGGACGGCCACGGCTAAAATAACCTCTCCGGAAGCCACACCTGCTGCAAGGGGTACAGCTCCAATGGCTGCCTGAACTGTGGCCTTAGGAACATATGCAACCACGCAAAAAAGCTTTTCCTTCCAGTCGAGGGGCGTACCCCAGCAAAGACAGGTATGTTCCTATGCTACGAAAAATGAGGCCTACCAGAATAACCGCGGCGCCTGCAAGACCTGCTTTCCATGCCACATGGATGTTTACCTGTGCACCCACAAGAACAAAGAGAAGTAGTTCAGCAAAAACCCAGAGGCTTTTAAGTTTTCGGGAAATGATATGAGCAATGGGTTCAGATTTTTCGAGGATAATGAATCCGATGGCCATAACTCCCAGAAGACTTGCTATTGGGACCCATTTTTCGCAGGCACCTTCCAACCAGGTAAGACAAATGGCGACACCCAAAACCACCAGGGTGCGTTTAGGGGGGCGCCAATCATATTTCTGAAAAAGTTTTAGGAGGAAATATCCTGGTACGAGTCCGACAATAATTCCAAGTATAATAGAAATGGGAATATCAGCCAACTTGGCCCAAATATGGACTTCATTCCCACTGTACATACCTAAGAATACGGTGAAAAGTACAATGACAAAGACATCGTCTAAAGCGGACGCTCCAAGCAGCAGGGTGGGGATGCCTTTTTTTGCCCCACGACCGCGATCCATAAAATCAATCATGAGCGGTACCACGACAGCTGGAGAAACTGCCGCCAGTATAGTCCCGAGGATAGCTGCTTCAAGATAAGTTATGCTTAACAATATAGGGGCAACCAGCATAACCCCTATTATTTCAAAAATGGCCGGAACAGTGCTCATGATGAGTGCGGCGCGGCCAACTCTTTTCAGGGTGTCGCGGCGGAGTTCCAATCCGGCTCTAAGCAGAATAACGATCAAGGCAATCTGGCGGAATTCTCCCGAGACTTGCGTCATTTCCGGGGAGACGAGATTCATGATGTAAGGACCAACTAAAACACCAACGAACAACATCCCAATCAGGCCGGGCAACCTGATGTTCCGAAAAAGATAGTCTGCACACAGCCCCAAGATAATAATCAACGCAATATTGATAGCCATAAGATTCCCTCTTGCAGGCTTTGCATAATTGCAGGTTCGGTCATTGCGAGGAGTGAGTAAGCCTTAGTCTCCTCTTTATATCCTCGACGATTGATGAATACAGCCCTAATAAAAACCCCGCTCAACCAGGTTGGTGCGGGGCGTTTCGTAGTTTTAATAAAAATCCTGCCGCTGCCTTCACTTAGCATGACAGAAAATTTCAATAACCTGACTCTTACCCCTTTTGGGAATAAGAACCATCATCCCAAAATTAACGGACGGTTTTCAGGCAAAATTAGATAGATTCCGTTGCCTTCCGGTTATTTTTCAGTTTAAGTTTCCATATAATCCACAGTTTGTTGTCAAGCCATTTTCTATTTACACCCATTTGAATCTCCCCGCCGCAAGCTGCGGGAAATGGCTCGATGTTCAGTTCAAGAAGAGCGCTGTAAAATACAAATCTTTTATAATTACTAAAAATTTATTTGACATAGCGATACAGCGACACTATATTATCGTAGATTTACGATAAACGGAGATGCGTGGGGGTGAAGTGAAGCATAACAACAAAAAGATTAAGAGTATCGTCAGAGAAAAATATTCCAGGGTTGCGATTTCGTCCGAATCAGGATGTTCAAAGGAATGTTGTAGTGGTTTGCTGAATCCTGCTGAAATTGCGAGTTATGGGGAGACACTTGGTTACGAGAAAGACCGGATTGCTATGGAGTTGAATAAGGCCAATCTCGGTCTTGGATGTGGGAACCCACTGGCCATAGCTGATTTAAAGGAAGGGGAAGTAGTGCTCGATCTGGGAAGTGGGGCAGGATTCGACGTGTTCCTTGCGGCAAAGAGCGTGGGGGGGAAAGGATATGTCATTGGCGTTGACATGACTTCGGAGATGGTGGCCATAGCAAGGAAAAATGCTGAAGAACTCAAAGTTAGTAACTGTGAGTTTCGGCTGGGTGAAATAGAAAACCTTCCTGTTGATGACGATTTTGTAGATGTAGTAGTTTCAAACTGTGTTATAAACCTGTCTCCGGACAAGAGGGCGGTTTACAGGGAAATATTAAGAGTATTAAGACCAGGAGGCCGCATCAGCATATCTGATGTTCTGAGATCCGGCGAAATACCCCGGGAAATTAAAGATGACCCTTCGGCCTACACAGGGTGAATTACCGGAGCTATCTCACCTGATGAGGTGAGACAGATTCTTGATGAACTTGGTTTTGAAAAAACTTCTATTGTACGAAAAGACCATAGTGATCTGATAATTAAGAGTTGGAATATCGGCAGGGGAGCTGAAAATATGGTTTTTTCCGCATATATTGGGGCTAAAAAACCTAAAGGGAAAGAAGTTGCTGATGGAAGCTTATGATAATAGATATAAATATTACCCGGCAGACGTCGGGGTTCTTGAGAAAGCTACTCTCGAGACGTGCAAGGGAATGCTTGTAGAACTTTCCAGGGGGCTTGCCCATCCTGCACGGGTTGAGATTGTTCGTATGCTGGCACACAAGCCTCCGGAAGCGAGATGTATCTGCGGAGACATTGTTAATACCCTTCCGCTGGCGCAGTCAAGCGTTTCCCAGCACCTCAAGGTGTTGAAAGAAACAGGGTGGATACAGGGGGAGATTGATGGTTCACGCGTTTGCTACTGTCTTGTAGATGGCGTTATGGAATTTTATAAGGCACTTATTGGAAGGTTTATTCAAAACAAATAGAAAATAAAAAGGAGCATGTAGAATGTTTGAAGTTTCAGAAAAGGCACAGGATATGATTAAACAAATCCTCGAATCGAAGCAGGAGACGCTACCGATACGGCTGGCGTATTCCGAGGGCGGGTGAGCAGGTCCCTCTCTGGGAATGTCTCTGGATGAGGCAAAGGAAGGGGATAAGGTTTTTGAAGAAGACGACATCACATACGTGATAAATGAACAGTTGTTTGAACTGGCAAAACCTATCAACATAGATTTTGTTACCACGTCAAGGGGCTCAGGGTTTTCCATCAACTCAAATATGTCTGGTGGTGGTTCATGCGGCGGCGGGTGCTGCGGCTGATAGAGATATCAGTTAAACCCACACATGATTATACGTTACCGGAAAAGGGTATATTTATACCCTTTTCTGTGAAAATCAACTTTGATAAGTTCGTAAAAAGTCGAAATTCCCCTCCCCCGGTGGCTGGTCTTAATACACACTTGACACCGGGGGTAATGCATGGCATACTACGATCATGCGAATTTATGGACAACAATTTTCGACGACAATGATTCAGCGTATTCAACAAACCGTTACCCTTGAGCCGGCTATATCCCGCC
>JAUSPI010000183.1 GCA_030655775.1 Syntrophales bacterium | reverse complement strand
GCTCTGGCATTCCTTGAAAAGCTCCAGAGCCTGCTCATCCTTGATATGTCCTGCCTGGAGATTTAAAAGACTGGAAATCACCTGCATGTTGTTCTTTACTCTATGATGAATCTCCTTCAGCATTACCTTTTTCTCCAAAAGTGATTGCCGGACTTTTCTCTCGGCCTGCTTGCGGTCTGTAATGTCGCGGATGGATTCAATAGCGCCAACAACAGTTCCTTTGTGATCGTACATAGGGCTCGCCTTGCCCCACAAAAACAATTCCGGAGCCTTTACGAAAGGAACAACCGCCTCAGCAAGCAGGGCATCTCCCTCCCTGCGAACGAAGGCATATTTTTCTTCTATTTCGCTATCAGGTTTAAGCACAAGATCAATCAATATGGGCCTTCTGGTACCATAAAACGGCAGGGCATATTCATAGTTTCCCTTGCCCAGCATATCTTCGGCCTTGACACCCGTCATCTCTTCAATCGCCCTGTTCCAGGCAACAACTTTGCCATCAAGATCTATGGCCAAAGTAGCGTCAGGCAGGAAATTGATAATATCGGCAAGTTGCTGTTCGGATTCTATAAGCGCTTTCTCCATTTCTATCCCGCGAAGAGCAATCCCTATGTCACCAGCCACCTCCTTCAAGAGTTCCTTCTCCTCCTCGTCGGCAGTGACATCTGGTGCAAACAATATGGCAAGCAGTCCATAAAATCGATCAGTGTGCTCGACACGGATGATTGCGGCCTCTCTGCCGACGTGTGCATCCTTGAAGAAGCAATCTCCGCACTCTCTGGATTTGTCTACAATCGCAAGCTTCTGTTTCTCAGCGATTATTCTTCTGATGCAGGGAGGATGATCGCCACCAATTACATGTTCGCTGAAACGAGATACATCTTCTAACCTGAAGCCTGAACCCTTGACAGTGGCAAAGGTTTTACCATCCCCCGAAAATCCGAGCCATGCAGCATCGTAGCCTCTTGCCTCTATCAGAATATTGCAGGCTTTCTGGAGCAGACAGTCTCTATCCTTTTCCACTACAATCATCTGATTGACATTTCTGATGGCCTTGAGGATGCTGTTCAGGCGTTTGATACGTTCTTCCACCTGCTGCTGTTTGGCAGCAGCTTCCTGGATCGATCCTGCCATTCGGTTATAGCCCTGGATCAGATTCAGGATTTCATGGTCGCCCTTTTCCTCCAAGCGGTAATCCAAATCCCCCTTCCCAAATTTATCCATGGCGAGGTTCAGGTTTTGCAAAGGCTTGCTGAAACTACGAGACATAAAATAAACCAACAATAGTCCCAGTGCCACACAGACAAGCATAATAAATATGGTCATCTTTGCAGTATCATTTATCTGCCTGTAAAAGATTTCTTCATTCATTCCCACATGGATCTCGGCCGGCATATGCTTAACAGGACGTATTGCAAAATCCCTGATTCGTCCCTTATTGGTAAGAAGAAGTTTGGATGTGATCGCCTTGTCCTTTGGCAGGGGATTGGCGCTGAAGAGTTCGGATGGGAAACCATGGTCAAAACTGTGGGCAAGCAATTGTCCATCACTGCCGATCACAAAAACATAATCTACATAATTCACGTCCTCGCAAAACTTCCTGGTTGTGTTCTTCAGTTGCAAGGTATCCCCGGTAAGCGCCATATTGGTTATGTCGCCGGAGAAATACCTGACAAGGGAGACGCGACGATTTTCGGTCTCCTCTATTATCCTTTTTTGGTAAAATCCTAAAAAAAAGATGACAAGCGCGATTGCCATCAGAACCATGATGGCTGAAAAACCCAGCGCCAGCTTTGTTCTGAATCTCATCTTATTCATCTCCCAGGAGCTGGTATCTCGCAGCTAATTTTTTTAAAACATCATAATCTCCCGGCTGCACAGCCGTGAAACCTCCGGGCATCTCTGTTTTAGACCAGTTGATTAGCCCCTCTTTATCTTTGCCAAGGGGTTCAAATTGAAGGAGGGCTGTCTTGACCTTTGATGCAGTCTCTTCGGCAACATCTTTGTTAACGGCAATACCGCTGCGAGAATAGTAATCCGAAATGGCAAGTATCTTTACGTCCCCCTGTTTTTCAAGGTCCAGTGCCAGTCGGTCCTGAACTCCTCCGGCTGAAACATCCCCTCTAATAACGGCCTTGGCGCACGCCCAGTGGGATCCCACAAAGAGGTGTTTCTTCAGATCTGTAAGGGATATCCCCTCCCTTTCCAACATGTAACGGGGGATAAGGTGTCCCTGGGTAGAATACTTTGATCCAAAGGCAAAAGTGCGGCCTTTCAGCTGGGATAATTGATTGAGAGGGCTTGTCTTTTTGACAATAATGGCGGCCCTGTAGTTTCCTTTTCCTTTCTCATCGAGACCTTTGACCAGCATCCTCACGCCGTAATCGTGTTCGGCCTTGAGGTAACTCAAACCACCTATGATAGCAAACTGAGCCTTGCCCGTACCGATATTGTCAATGGTTTCTTTGTAATCCTTTGAAAAAAGAAGATCAAAATCAAGCCCGGTCTCCTTTTCCAGATAGTCAAGAAAAGAACCGTAGATCTGCGCATCCTCTTCAGGACTGAGCCGAAGGTCAAAGCAAAATACGAGGCTTTTGATCTTCCCTGTGTCTTTTCTTAATTGGCTGAGGTTGGCAGTCTTCTTGTCAAGGTTGACCTTTTGAGCCTCTTCTCCCTGCTGGCAGGAAAGCGCGGCCATACAGTAAAGAAGAATTGCAACTACAATAACAGACATCCTGAGGCTTTTCATGTCTTCCTCCTTACGTGACGGGATTGTTAGCCCCTCTGTAGGGCACGGAGACCCTGCGCTCGTATAAAAGGCTTACGCCTAAAATCCTTATTCGGTCGCATAAAATTCCTTATTCGGAGTTTACCCGTAAGGGTTTTACCCCTTTATATGCTCTTCCTGTACCAAATCCACGTAGCGTGGCCCCCTGTGGGCAACATGATTATGGGTTTTTTCGCACGGACAAACAATACCGGATCAAGGTCCGGCACATGGTTTGTCCATGCCACCCTTTAGTTCGTTAGTAGCATGCCCCCTCTGCGGGCAACATACGGGCGGGGAACAGAGCCCCCGCTCCACGTTATCCTGTCCCCTCTTATGCTTTATGTTTCATCAAGCGTAAACCCTTTCTCAGTAAAGAGTTTCAGGCAGGCATCTACCACCTGGGGATCATAAAGAACATCTTTATTCCGTGAGATTTCTTCCAGCGCATCTTCTATCTTCTCAGCGGGCCGGTAAGGCCGGTGAGAAGCCATAGCTTCAACGACATCTGCCACAGCTATGATCCTCGCTTCCAGAAGAATCTCC
>JAUSPI010000182.1 GCA_030655775.1 Syntrophales bacterium | reverse complement strand
GGCTCCGAGCGATCAGACTCCCGGCCAAATTTTTATTTCAAGGGGTGTCTTGGGAATTAAGTATTATCCGGATGTGAAGGATCAGAAGGCATTCCGGTCCTTTTCACGTGTTGAGAGGGAAATCCGTACAGGCGACAGTTTTGACGATACGGGAACGCCTGCTTTTGACCATGTATCCAATATCCCGGATACGCTTTTTGATATCGGGGCGATGGACGTTCTGGTTGGAGAAGGACGTCGTTTTGCCGTACTGTCTCTTCATGCCCCCAGCGCCTGGCGGGTTTACAAAATTGACAAAAAGACGACTTCGGCATCATTCTCTGTTTTTCAAAAGGATTTAGACAGAGAAGTCCCATCCTGGTCCTTGTCTTGGTTTCTTTTTGACCGGTTACTTGCAGCTTTTTGTTTCGTCTATAAGGTAACTCCCGTCTATATCAACCTTCTGGAGCAGGAAGGGAAGGTTTTTGTCGTCGATAATGAAAATCGTGTGACGGATCAAAGAGATCCCAACGTTACTCTCCGTTCTTTATTGGGCGGCTTCATACTCCCCGATGAACTTTTTTCCGAACATAAGGAATCTCGCGATCAGTTGATTTATTTGCGGCAGCAGATTCTGAATTCGGATCATCTTGTTCACGCCCGGCACGTGCTTGAATGCGTCGAAAGGCCACGGGAGACCCTGCCTTGGATTAACCCCGGTTGGTGGCGATTGAATGATGATCATCTCACCCTCCAGGATGCGGGCTTTTGCTGACTTCATCAATCCTGACCCCATCGTGAATGGGGTATGGGGCATCCCGTGAGGAGATCGGATCATTAACCCTCATGGTCGTAATTGCGGAAATACAAAGAAATTGGGGCGGCACACCATAGGCATGCCGCCCCAACATTATTTGCTTTTCGTTTTGCTTCTACTTAAGGTTTAATGTCTGCTTAACCAGATTTTTATCACGCTCATAGTCGATGACCCTCTGGAGCATGATTTTCGTGGCCATGGGCGGTCCGGCGCCATGCCAGGTCCCCACACCGTGCAGCCCGGACGTCCAGTTCTGCAGGCACTTGGTTACCTTCATGATATTTTCTGTGGCTACATCGGAACCGAAACCAAGATACTCCTTTACATACTCCTTGACTTCGGGGTTTTTCAGTTCCTTGAGGGAGGGCAGTGTGACGATCGAACCTCCGCCTATGTCTCCTGCCAGGGCTAATACGCGCCAGAAGGAGTTGCATACGTTCAGCTTGGAGACGTTGCCCATTAATTCATCCGGCAAGAACACACCTGAACCCACCGGCTCCTCAGAACCATTGTAAGCGGCAGCCATACCGCAAGCTCTGGCTGTCTCTCTTAAGACCACCATCTCCGCCAATTGCTCATTGATGTGGGTAACCTTATCCAGGCCCTTGTACTCCTGAATCAGTCTTGTCGCCCCGATGATCTGGGTCATAAAACCGACCTTGCATGTGCCGCCGCAGGTCATACGATGCGTCCTGGAAAAACGGGTCACGAGCTTAACGGAATATGGGTACTCGCCGCAGTGAAATACCCGTTCCCAGGGGACAAAGACATTGTCAAAGATTATCATGGATGTCTCGCGCTGCCCGTAGAGGGGGTTCCCCAGTTCCTCAATATTGTCGGCCATGTCTCTTTCAGCGGAAAAAGGGGTGTACTGACATATAAAGGTAATTCCCTTGGCATCTACCGGTGTTGCAAATGCCACGGCGTAATCTTCTTCACCCTTGAAATGGGCCGCTTGGGGCATTACCACTACCTCGTGGCTGGCGTATGCGCCGCTGATGCTGATCTTGGCCCCTTTAACTACGATACCATCTTTGTTTTTATCAACAATTTTTAAGGAGAGATAGGGGTCGTCCCAGGCTAATGTCTTTTCGTTCCGCATTCCTCTCGGCTCGGTAAGGGCGCCGGCTATGGAAAGGTCCTTCGTCTGCACCATCTTCAGGTATTCCAAAAATCTCGGATTGTATTCTGTGCCTAACTCCTTGTCCATCTCCCAGGTAGTGGCGGCCAGGGAGTGAAAAGCATCATATCCCACGCAGCGGTATATGCACGTCCCCAGCATTTCTGAAGTAAAAGCACCCGCTTCGGCCTTTTTTGCCAGGTCATCATTGCTGGCGCTTATATAGGTGTAACGATTGACCACATCATCGATGAGTGGCGAGTAGCATGTCATAATGTCCTTGTACCTCGGGTCCAGGGCCCATGCATAGCTCGCCTTATTGGCCTCTACAACGGTTCGTGTGTTCCTGTTCTCAAGGACACTTTCAACCTTTTTACCATTCATAAAAATTCGCGGCTTGAGTTTTTTTATACTCTCTTCAAATTGTTCCGGCGTCATCAAAGCCATTTTATTACCCTCCATTCTCTTTTTTAAAGGTTTCTAATTCTAAACACAGTTTCTTAAGTGCTTCTCCAGGGCGAATTTTCTCCGCCCTGGAGAACCTCTGCCTTCAGGGTTTCTCTCCTTAACATATTGGCTTCGCCAATTCTCCCGACATGAAAGAGTCTTGTACGTGTCAAAGTGGTTTCCTGGTGGAATAGTATGTCTTGGTGAAGCATTCAACAGAGAAAAATGGATCATCAAACTTCCAAGTTGTCAACGGTCTTTTTGAAGTGAACCATTTTCGGTCGTGAAAAGTGAGCCACCTGGTCCTTATTCTTGGCTCATTTCCGCCCCCTCCTTTCCGACTTTCCCACGAAGCCTGTAACTGTTGCCCCGGATGTTGACGACC
>JAUSPI010000181.1 GCA_030655775.1 Syntrophales bacterium | reverse complement strand
AAGGCCGGGATAAGTATTAGTGTCGTCCTGGTATTTAGGGGCAAGCCAGCAATGACGGCAGCGAAGATTGCACCCTCTGGTCAGGTAAAAGTAAATCTGATTCAGAGAAAATTTTCGTTCTTCTTTTATGGCTGTCATTTTTATTCACGGGTTTAGAGTTCAGAGTTCAGCAGCGTGGGGCCTCTGTGCCCCACAGAGAGGGCACGCTACACACAATATTATTATCAGGAAGTTTTCCGCCCTCTTTTAAAAAATCCCTCAGGCACGCGTCAGGACTTGGGTGATTTACCTGACCTGTAATCGTATAGGCCAGCGCGGGACAGTTGCCGGTGCAATAAGATATATAATCGCAATCCTTACAGAAGTCAAAATTACTGAGTGGAATATTATGTCGCTCCCTTAGCCGTTTCAGTTCGGGATGATGCTGCCAGATCTCTTTGAGATCGTCTTTGCCGACACGCCCCAGTTCTATATGGCCCAATTGAGCGCATGGGACTATTACGCCGTCTGCGCGGACCGCAAGACTGCTCGTATGGCAGCCGCATCCGGTAAGATATCCTCCCCCGGGAAGGCTCTCTTTACCTTCACTGCGGGCCTGTTCCATCATCATCCAGTTTATCGCTTCAGCCAGAGGGCCTGCCGTAGCGCCAATTCGCCCGTTGTACTTCCTGTTCAGAGTCAAGAGACTTTCCATGGCAAGGGTTCGTTCGGGAACGGTAAGTTGAACCTCCCCGGCATTTTCCCGGCAGAGTCCCATAAAAGAAACCGCGTTGGTTGTGAATTCAGGAAAATCGAAGTCTTCCAGTAAAAACCGGGTTATTTCCTCAAGCTTATGGACGTTCTCTTTATGAATGGTAACTCTTACAGATACCGGAACACTATGTTTCCTTAAAATTTCAATTCCTTTTACAGCCTTGGAGAAACTGCCCTTGCCCCTGAAAACATCGTGTGTCGGGGCATCAGAACCATCAATGGAGACCTGAACACCATCACAGCGGTGAGTTGAAGCTAAGAAAACCGCCATCTCATCCGTAATAAGCGTTCCGTTGCTCAATATATTGAAGCGCATCCGGTTTTTAACAATTCCTTTAATGAGCTCGGGTAAATCTTCGCGGCAAAAGGGCTCCCCACCCTGAAGACAGACCGTCATAATCCCGCATTGATTCAGTTCCTGAAAAAAGTTCAGCCACTCTTCTGCAGGCAGATCCCGGCTGACATCCCCCTCGCTGCTGAAATGAGAGCAGTATTTGCACCGCAGATTGCAACCATTTGTAATATCTAAATCCAAAGACCTCGGGGTGTTCATTGTCCTCATAAGATTATTATCCCCCGGCAACTTCAGAGCCGGCCAGCCCCCGTTCTGTCAAATCCTGAATGAATTCTTTAAGATCGTTTTCCGCTTCTTCGGGCACATTCTCACATTCTCCATGCAGCTTTTTCAGTATGTCATTTAATGTGTGAGAGCCGTCAAGCAGTTTCCATATAAAGATGCCCGTTGGATTAAGCCCCATGCCTTTACCGGTATCAGGGTCAAAGAGTATTGCCCAGTCATCAAACTCCTCACGAAGCACAATTAATGGATTGGCTACCGGCCTGGCTTTTTCTGTTGTTGTCATATATTTCCTTTCTGGTTCCTTCATTCCAGTATAACTACTCACGTAGTCAGGTTGAAGCTGTTTAGGCTGAAGGTACTCGAAAAACACGATTGCCGCACTTTGGCGGAGAAACACCTACCCGCCATCGCGAGCTCAGGCAAGGCGGGCGGGGCAGATCTTTGCATCAAACATGGCTTCAAAGTGTGCCGTATTCCCGCTTTTCCTAACCCCGATAAACGGGATAAGTGCGTTAACGAAATTATTTTCCGCCAGAAAAACGCAGAAAATAATTTCTAACTTACTAATAGTCTTCAGCCTTCAGCCTATCTACCTGCTAACCCGAATCCCGCACGGCCTCGCTGACAATCCCGGAATCTATAGCCTCCGTCTTTGCGCTAAATCCAATCAAAAGGCTCATGTCACAAACATTGTTAATCTTTCTCGGAATTCCCTGTGAATAATTATACACATCATCCATAGCCTGACTGGTAAATATGTTTTTTGTCAAACCGGCCTTTTCCAGCCGAAAGGCAATATATTTAACCACCTCTTCAGAATTAAGGGGATTTAGATGATACCTGATGCCAATCCTCTGATTAAGTTGTTCAATCCCCTTTACAATGTCCCTTAGCTCCGGCTGTCCGATAAGAATCAGCGTCAACAGGAACCTGTCGTTTAACTGAAAGTTTAAAAGCAGGCGGACTTCCTCAAAGGTCTCTTTGGAAATTAACTGCGCCTCATCTATTATCAGCAGGGTTGTCTTATCCTGCCTCATATTCTCCAGCATTCTTCCATTCAAAATATCCAGAAAATCCGCTTTTGAATTTGTATCGTTATTCAGGCCGAGCTGATAGAGTATCTCTTTTAAAAAATCCATAGGCTCAAGCGCCGGATTGATTATCAATCCGATATCATATTCATCATCCGGAAGCTGCTGAATAAAGACCTTGCTCAAAACGGTCTTTCCGCAACCCACCTCCCCGGTGAGAAGCGCCGCACCTTTTCTTCTTTTTGCCGCATAGACAAGCCGAACCAAAGCCTCTTCGTGCTCCTGCGAGTAGTACATAAATTCAGGATCCGGAACATTTTCAAAGGGATATTTTTCTAAGCCCCAGTATTCTAAATACATTTCAGCACTCCCTCAACGGCCAGGTATATCTCGGCAAAGCAGAGCCTGTAGTGATAACTCGACAGCTTGTACGGATCCTTGATATCATCCATGTCACCGCCGTTCATCTGGCTGCAGCCACTGGAAAATGGTTTTAAGAGAAA
>JAUSPI010000180.1 GCA_030655775.1 Syntrophales bacterium | reverse complement strand
TAGCGACGCTGGTCTTTTAGCTCTTTCTCATAGATATATTTTCAAGTCAAGGCGGCATATTTTTTTCTCATGGACTCTCCTTTCATAGAAAGATTTATCTTATGGGCGTTATGGACCAGCCGGTCGAGGATGGCGTCGGCGATGGTGGGGTCGCCGATTTGTTCGTGCCAATGATCGATGGGGAGTTGGCTGGTGATGATGGTTGAGGCACGGCCGTGCCGATCCTCAACGACCTCAAGGAGATCCCTCCGCTCGGCATCGGTCATAGGCGTGAGGCCGAGATCGTCAATCACCAGGACATGGGTTTTGGCCAGCTTGCTGATGGTTTTCCCGTAACTTCCGTCTCCCCTGGCAAGAGTCATCTGATAGGCGAACGCTGGCGCTCTGAGGTAAAGCGCCCGGTACCCTTCCCGACAGGTCTTGTTGGTAAGAGCGCAGGCCAGGAAGGTTTTTCCTGCCCCGGTGGGGCCGGTGATGATTACATTGTGGCAACGCCGGACCCAATCACAGGAGATGAGGTTCATCATGACGGACTGATCGATTCCCCGCGGGGTTTTGTAGTCGATATCCTCCACGCAGGCATTAAGCTTCATGCGGGCGTTCTTCAGGTATCGTTCCATCCGGTTGTTTTCCTTCCAGGTCCACTGGCGGTCCACGATGAGGCCGAAGCGTTCCGGAAACGAGAGCCGGTCCATGTCCGGCTGATTGAGCTGATCGGCAAGGGCCTCCGCCATGCCATTGAGTTTCAGTTCGTAGAGCTTGTTAATGGTCTGTTGATTAAGCATGGGTGGCCTCCTTGCTCCGGTAATATTTCCGGCCTCGGATATTGTAGTGGACAATCGGATGGTCCTGGGCGGCCGGTGATTCGACAGCCTGAGTGTCCAGGTTGTTTTTGAGGATCGATTCGACGCTTTTGTAACTGTAGGCTTTAAGATGGAGAGCGCGGCCGCAAGCGGCTTCAACACGCTCCTGCGAGTACCTTTTGACCAGTCGCATAATGCCCAGACAGGAGCGGAAGCCCTGCTCCGGATGTCGACGGTTCTCCATGATGCAGGTAATCAGATCACGTGTATTGAGACCGTTTTGGCCTGCCCAGCGTACGATCCGGGAGGGGGTCCACTCCAGGTATTTCTGGTGAGCCTTGGGCATGTGTTCCGTCAACGTGGTGTGTTGGTATTTTTCATAACTGCGCAGATGGCTGGCGACGCGACGGTTCTTGAAGAGTATCTCCACGGTGGCGGTCGTCAACCACACCTCCACCTGTTCTTTGACAAGCTGATAGGGAACACTGTAGAAGTGCTTATCGATTTCGACGTGATAATCGATGTTGACCCGAGCCTTCTTGCATTCGGCGTATTCATAGGGTGTGGAAGGAAGTGACTTCAAGGCCGGAAGATCGATGGTTTCGTAGAGGCTTCTCCGAGTCGCGTCCATCTTCTGGAACTTCCGATCATTGAGTTCCTGGAGCTTCTGGGCAATGGCACGGTTTAATTCTTCGATACTGAAGAAGGTGTGATTTCGCAGCGCCGCCAGGATCCATCGTTCCGCCAGGAGAACCGCCGATTCCACCTTGGCCTTGTCCTTGGGCTTGACGACCCGCGCGGGGATGATGACTGTGCCGTAGTGACAAGCCATTTTGTGGTAGGTCGGATTGATGTCCGGCTCGTAATAGCAGGCCTTTCTCACGCCGGTTTTCAGGTTGTCGGGCACGATGATATCCGGAACGCCGCCGAAAAAATGAAGCGCCCGGACGTTCGCCTCGATCCAGGAGGGAAGGTCTTGGGAAAGCGACGCCCAGACAAAAGTGTAGCTGCTGGCGCCCAAGGCAGCCACGAAAAGGACGGCCTCCTTGGTTTCGCCTGTCAAGGAGTCCGTGACGGAAATCGTCTGACCGGCGTAATCAACAAAAAGCTTCTCCCCGGCCCGGTGGCTTTGACGAAGAGAAACGTCCAGCTTGCCGCCCCACTGGCGATACAGAAGACAGTACTGGCTGTATTGATATCCCTCCGGGTTGGCCGCTTTGTACTCCAGCCATAGAAGTCGCAGCGTTACCGATTTTCGGGCCAGTTCACGGTGCATATACTCCATGTCCGAAGCTCCCCGATGCGGGGAACCATCCATCGCTGGAGAGGAAAAGAGCAGGGCTTCAAGACGACTGTCGTCGAGATCAGGCGACAGCGGCCAAGACAGACCGGCTTTCTCGGCGCGAGCCACATACTCCCTGATGGTGCTGCGGGCAATGTTGCAGCTTTGAGCAACCTGTTTGTTGGAGAACCCTTTCTCCCACTTCAATCTCAATACTTCTTTTATGGTACGCATGGATAACCTTTCCGCCGCCATGATTACCTCCCGTTTTTTACCGGAGGTTCTAACGGCTTTTGTGGAGTTTATCCAGCGTCGCTTATGTCGCCCCCAGGGGGGTGGCGGAATGATCATATTCAAGTGGCGGAATGAATCATATTCAGGTGGCGCTTTCCATCATATTTTGGTGGCGGAATGCGTCGGAATAGCCATTTTAGAACTAGTTTGATCATAGGGCTTGATAAAATACTATTTGCATCAGATATGACAGGTGCATTATCAAGGGCGATAAAACCTTCTTCTTGTGCAACCTTCAAAGCTTGGAGGAGGGCTTCTGCAACAAACATCGGCCCTCTTGCCGACCTCACATCAACAGGGAAAAGGAAAAATTTATTCTTCCACTTAATATTTTTGAATCGTTCTGACAATTTTGCAATTAAAGAGGACTTACCAAGTCCCGAACCCCCTGTGATCGATATCAGTCTTGTGCTTGTTTCGTCTTCTCGAACTTTTTCTAGAAAATCCCATAATTCCTTTTGGATATCGACTCTGCCAACAAAATCTTCAGGACGACATGGGCGATAGTCAAGAAGTGCATCAGCTGTAATAATTTTGCTCACAAATTCATCGGGGAATTTTTCCTCGTCTACTTTTTTAAGAGCAGGTTTCTTTTTGTTTTCCATAAAATCAAAAACAGGGAGCCCCTCTAATAGCTCGAATGAATCTAAAAAAGCACGTATGCGTTCTGGATTGGAGATTTCATCATTCCCTGTAGTTGCGAAACATAAGAGACGATAGGGCTTCCCGTCTTTTTGATCTTGGAACAACCAAATAAACGGATTTTCTGGATGGACTATTAAAGTAGCATGCGACACGGTAACAGGGATTATATTTTCATCCGGGAAGTCAACAGTATTTGAGTCCAGAAGAGCTTCAATCAATTCTATCGGACCGTAATGAGAAAAACTTATTCTTTCATCATCTTTTAATTCTTCTATTGCGCCCTTTGCTTCCTTGCCTAAAGGTCCAGCTGAAAACAGAGCAATTTTTTTAATTCTCTTCCTGAAAGCTTGCCCAACGCAGAGATCTATTACGTTTGAGCTTAATGCGGTTGAATGAAATTTACATTCAACATATATTTGATCTCCTGATGGTTTATGTTTGGCGAGCAAATCAATTTCCATTCCTGTAAAACGAATGCGCTCAATGATATCGTAGGACTGTCTTCGAAGTATTTTTGCCGATAACCCTTCAAAATATTGGCCTTTTTCTTCTTTGTCCCAGGTTGGAGGTATCAGGATTGAAATTGATTTTTCTAAGATTGTCGTTCGCGACATTTCAGATCCCCCTATTATGTCTTAAACAAGAATGCTCTGTTTTATTGGAGGTGATCAGCCTTCACATGTTGTAATCAGGATGCCAAAATAAAAGCCCTATCTCTCATTTTGAGAAACAGGGCTTAAGATGATCAGACCATAATCCCCTCCAGGTTACAGCTGTTCAAAAGCACATATAATAACTTCGAGATCAATAAAATATACTAAGCCACTAGCTCCATTATGATATCTTGTCAAGGGATATTACAATGAGACTTTCAAGCGGTAATCGTTGATCTTCGGCTTAAACGATCCTGAGGACTCGTAGGTGAAGTGTGCAAGATTGACCACAGGAGAGGCAAGGCAATATCTTTTATGGCCGTTCCCGTGGAGTTCCTCCTGTAGTCAAGAAACCAATTGGGATCGAATGATAGTATATTTCTTTTGGTAATCAGTAATGGTAAACTTACAGGT
>JAUSPI010000179.1 GCA_030655775.1 Syntrophales bacterium | reverse complement strand
TTATCCTCTTATCTGCACAGTGTTTTGCTATATGGTTTGTCAGCTCCGGCAATATGGGAATTATCCTATAGTGTGACGTGGGCTGGATGTATTCTATTTTTAAAAGTTCCTCTTTTGCCTGCTCAAGCCTTTCCTTTAACGGTGGCCCGGACTCTCTCCTCAGCGCCAATTCGAGGCCCATAATCTCATTCTTGAGATCTTTCCCTTCTTTTGGCAGTGTCTTTTTCTTCTGCGTGTTTCTGATAGCTATAGTCTTATCATCGAAATCTACTGCTTCCCGTTTAAGTTCCATCACCTCTCCGATCCTGGCCCCTGTATTCCAGAGAACTTCAACCAGAAGCCGGTCCCCACCCTCAAGAACCGATATGACACGCCGTGCTTCTTCGGGGTGAATATATTTGATTTCCTTACCGTCACGAGTTTTTATAGTTTGAAAAGGCATGTTTAAAAATTCTCTATTCTTTCTCCACAAGGAGAGCATGGCTCATCCAAAATGTGGGCTGATATCCGGCTTCCATAACCTTCTCAAGCTCCAGTTTCTGGTCGGCATTGACGATAATTTCACCATCAAAGGTTGATCCGGAATGAAAATCACCCATAGATAGATCAACTCCCTCTTCCGTATTGTATATACTTCCCCCGTCTTTTTGCCAATCGTTAAAGACCAACTTGATTTTCATGTTTTTTCCTTTCAGGCAAGCATTCTATTTTAAACAATGATAGTTGCAATTGGTTTAAGATACCTCGGATTCCCTCCCCCTGCCAGCAACGGACACATCCGTAACAACCGTGATCCTGACGGTTGAGGCAGGCAGCGGTATCCATTTGATAGTTATTTCTGCCGCACCAGAAAGTATCTGCCATAGAAAAATCATTACATGCAGGAATACTGCCCTTAACTTTTTCCCCAGACAATGCACAGGTATGCGAAGGTTGATAGAATTTGCAATACTTGCATATTGCTTTAAAGATTGGTTTCTTTTTTTTACTCATATCATGATTTTGTTGGTAACTCCTTTGGTCAGTACCGGCTCTGCCGACCGCCACGGTGGATCCACATGGGAGCCAAAAAGACCAGGCTGAAGCCGCGCTTTGGTTGTATTGAGATCCTCTTCGGTTTGGATTATGCCCCCTTTCCTGATATGCAGGACATGAATTCCTTGTTCCCTCAGCACCTTGCCGATCAGGAGCTTGCGATGGCAGTTGGTGGGGTCTTCTTCACTGCACATGAGAGCTACCCGGTAGAGGGCAATTCCTTTCATCAAGCGCGATATGCCCGTCTGAAAAGATGCTGATTCAGCTATGTGGTCATACATAACATGACCCCCACGGTCATAATATTTTCTGTCCTCCGGTTTGCCGCCAAGCAGGTCCCCCATATAAACGTATATAAGATTGTTTGCGGAGAGGGTTTGGTTTATCAGGTCCCTGTTGAATTGAGAGGCATATTTTGAAAATGGTCGGGATCGCACATCCACAACCACTGCAATCCTAAATGTTCGCAGGAGATCGATAAACTGAGAGATGGGGATATTTGAATGACCGACAGTGTAAATGGTTTCTTTGCTTTCTCTAATCATACTGGTTATTTCACTCTTCATTTCCGTTCACCCATGCCACTGCCTGTTTCACGGCCTCTGCAGCACTGTCAGACGTAAATGTCCGAAGCAATTCGCCCTTCATACAGGACATCCGCCAATATCCTGAATGATATTTTAACACCTTCCAACCTTCGACTATGTTAAGCAGGTCATCAATAACACCGGAACGATTGTTCCAGCTTTCTATTAATTTTTCTAAATCTTCTTTGGTTGTCTCGTTACGTCTCGATGACTTTTCACAGCATCCCGGGAGTTCACATCTAATGACGTAACCTGCTATACCTTCCAGTGGGACACAAATAAGCGCCTTGCCACCACAAAAGGGACACGGCTTTAACTCCTTTTGGTTAGTCATTCTATATCTCGTTGTAAATTCCATCTATGAGTTTCTTTAAACAATGTTGACAAAGATCACATTCAATCTCTGCCGCATCACCAAAAACAGAACCATAGCCTCCCACAAATCTAATACGATGAAATTCTTGTAGTTCTAAAAAATCATCTTTTCCAAACTCCTTCTTACACTTATTACAAACCAGTCCAACCACTACTTCTTTCTCTTCTGATACCTTCTCTATTATCTCCATCTTTCCTCCACCTTTTATAAGCTTTCAAAATTTGCTTCATATGAACAGGATAGAAATCCCAAACATCCACCCCCACGTTGCAGATATTCTCCTTGAACCTCCAATGCTCGTGAACATGACCACATAGATAAAAATCATATCCCTCATCCATGTCTTGAAGTCTGTGTACTAGCTGAATCCTCTTCCCAAATCCCTCAATCTCCGCCTTTTTGAGCATTGATTTGCTCTTGTTCTTCCTATCATGGTTTCCTTCTATGAATACAAAATCTCCGTTAAGACTTTCTATCAATCTCCTTATCTCTATCTTACTTGCACCAAAAACGAAATCTCCTAAGAAATAAACTGTGTCTCCCCTCTTCACTCTACTGTTGTGTCTCTCCTTAATAGCCTTATTCATCTCAGTTATATCTTCAAAAGGACGACCACAAAATTCAATTATATTCTTGTGGTTGAAATGATAGTCAGCCGAAAACCAGTTCATTTCCCTTCCCCCATACAATTCTTGTACAATATTTGATAAACATTCTCGCTTAGTATCTTCACCGACATTGAAGCTCCCCACACATGTAGAAAACTCGTAAACCTTCTCTCATGGGCTTATCTGGAGCTTCATGCCCGCCAAGATAACCTGCACCACAGACTAAACATTTTTCAGGTACTTTAATCATCATGGGTATCACCATCCATAAATACTCGGAATTGCCGACATGAACAGTAACCGTAGGCGCCCAGCCTCACTATCATCCAGCGAACTCTTTGCAGTCTTTCCCTGGTAAGACATGTTGATAAAATATCCGCTGGACGGCCCCTTCTTGATAGACAGGATCTTATAACCGTTTTTCCCTCCATTATCGACCTTCCCGGCATTAGGATCGTGAACAATTTCACCCTCACCAATTTTCAGGGCAGTCAGGAAATCAGCAAGATCCTTGTCGTTCAGTTTCATCGTTATTTTCTCATCCCAGTTGCAGGCCGGTAATCCTTTCTGCTGCTGGCCGGTTGAATTAGCCATTTCCAGCATTACAAACCCCTTGGCCTGTCGAAATTTGTCCTTATCATTATCATAAGCGGGCATCAGACTGAACTGCATTGCTCCTGCCTTTTTATACACTTTAAATTGTGGGAGTCGTTTCATGCAATCCTCCTGTTAATTTTTACAGTTCTTCCTTCCTCATAATAGGAGGCTGTGCACCAGGAAACTGACCAAGAACCCCGGCGCACAATGAAGGAGACATGGAAAAAGTGTTTGCTTGTTTTATTTAACATTTCCTATACTACACTTTTGATAGAAAGTCAAGAAAAAAATGTCTATATGGCTAACTTTGGGGAAATAAAGTCCCTTAACGGTATTGATTAAATGTCCTTGCTTCTTCTTCAATCCGCTCTTCGGCCCATTTTTCCCGCTTACACCGCCCACATAAAGTTTTTCTTGATTTTGTGTACCCACCTATACGCCGTCGTTCTTCAACGACGAATATTTTTCCACATTTTCCACATACAATGTCCACACATCTTTTTAGTGCCCCCTGGATATCTGCTACGGTCAACCCTAACGTCTCTGCAATAATAGTGGGTAGCCCTGGATAGTCATATATAGAATCGACATCTTGAAGAATTCGGGGTGTTAATATACCATCGGCGTCCCGTTTAAGCCGGGTAAAGTAGCTTCGCACTGCTTCACGTACTTTTTCGGGTGCTACGTCTGCCTCTTGTATTAAATACTTTATTTGGTTCATTGTTTTTACCCCCCCGTTTCAAGCCG
>JAUSPI010000178.1 GCA_030655775.1 Syntrophales bacterium | reverse complement strand
TTAAGTCAACGACATTGACCGGGAGCGCATCCCGCAAGCCCCGCCTTGTAGGCGGGGTCAAGGGGCGCAATATAATTAAATTATTCCTTACCGGGAAGCCCCGCCCTGTGGGCGGGGAGCTTCACTATTATATCGAAAAATATGAAGTTTTAATGTACTAAATGGGGCTAATCAGGAACAGGTTTTGCTCAAAGCCTCAGCAAACATGGAGAGAAAAGGATAAATTTGGAATGGTGCCGCTCAGCTCTCGCGAACATCTCAATAACACAATGATCAATACAGTTACCATACACGACGCTACAAAAGGAAAATGGCTGCATTTCGCGAATCCTTTGGAGATCATTCGTGCAGACGACATCCGTGAAGTGCTTCCGAAATTACAACTGACGGAAAAGATAACGTACGAACGACAATGTTATGCCGCCGGTTTCATCAGTTACGAGGCCGCACCTGCATTTGATAACGCACATAAAACCCATCTCCCAACTTCGTTTCCTCTGCTCTGGTTCGGCATCTACGAAAAGCCGGAGATCATAGACCTGCCGGAACTTGCCATGGACTCCTGCCCGGCACCTTTGGACTGGTCCATAACAACGGACAAAAACAGGTATATGGATGTTATTGAAAGAATAAAGCATCACATCGAACGCGGGGAGACATATCAGGTAAACTACACAATAAGACAATACGCTCAATATTCCGGTGATCCGTGGTCGCTGTTCTTGAACATTGCGAGGAACGCGCCGTACGGGGCATTCCTTGAAACCGATGAGTACGCGATATGTTCAGCCTCGCCCGAACTCTTCTTTGAGCTTCATCGGGGCCGTCTGACCTCACGGCCGATGAAAGGAACCGCTCCACGCGGGCGCACCAACGAGGAGGATCAGAAGCTCAGAGATATGCTTTATCAGTCGGAAAAGGACAGGGCAGAAAATGTTATGATTGTTGACATGATGCGAAATGACATCGGACGTGTTGCCGCAGTTGGAAGCGTCAAGGTCCCAAAACTGTTTGAGACCGAAAAATATCCAACGCTATGGCAGATGACGTCCACCGTAACGGCAAAAACGGACGCACCCATAAGTGAGATCATGACGGCGCTGTTTCCGTGTGCTTCGATCACCGGGGCCCCGAAAGTAAATACGATGAGGATTATCGCGGATATTGAAGATACGAATCGAAATATTTACACGGGAACCATAGGATATATTACACCTGACAATGACGCGCAGTTTAACGTCGCCATTCGTACCGCCCTTCTAAACAAGGCACAAAACCGGATTGAGTATGGCACCGGAGGCGGGATCGTCTGGGATTCTGTCGATACCCTGGAGTATGAAGAATGTCTGCTTAAAACAAAAATTATAAATGAGCCGCAATCCGACACTTCGTTTTCACTGCTTGAAACCATATTATGGACGCCACAGGACGGATATTTCCTGCTTCGTTATCATCTGGATCGCATGAGCGATTCCGCAGAGTATTTTGACTTTCCGTACGATGCCGACGACATACAGAACGAATTAAAGTCAGCGGCAGCCTCGTTCCGGGATACTGATTATAAAGTACGCTTACTTCTGGCAAGGAATGGGGTTATTACCTGCCAGTATGAGCCGCTACACAGCTCAACCGCGGCCGAACCCAGAAGAGTGCGGATTGCGCTAAAACCGGTGGATTCAGCGAATCCGTTTCTGTTTCACAAAACAACCAATCGCCGGGTGTATGACTCGGCAAGGGCCGAATTTCCGGACTGCGATGATGTCCTGCTGTGGAATGAAAAAGGAGAAGTGACGGAATCATGCATTTCCAATGTGGTCATAAGATGGAACGGGAAATTAATCACACCGCCGGTGCAATGCGGATTACTGAACGGAACCTATCGTTCTTTCCTCCTGGAACAAAATGAGATATCTGAAAGAACAATATCTCTGGAAGAAATTAAAAAAGCCCCGGAGATATATCTGATCAATTCGGTAAGAAAATGGCAAAAAGTGCATCTCGAACATACAGATCATAAACTCCCCCTCAAAGGGATATAGGCATTCGGTGGCATGGACAACCTCGTTTGTCCGTGCAAAAAGACTTATATGTAGTCCAATGTCGTTGACTTAAGAATAAATCTCCCCCCTTTAAGAAAGGGGGACTTTTAAGTGCCACTTCCTTAAGTCAATGCCATTGATATGTAGTCTGCAAGTTCGGTTGAGGAACGAAACCCGACAAACAATGTGAGTGGTTACTATGAATGAAACGGTAACGAAAAAAGACGTCATTGCGATACTCAAAGATATCGGCAAGCTTCTTGAGCTGAAGGGTGCAACGCCATTCAAATCCCTGGAATATTACAGTGCGGCGAGAAACATTGCAGCGACGGAAGAAGATATCAACAACGCACTTATCCCGTTTGTCGGGGCAAGGAAAATGTTTATTTTTTATTCGCTCGCTGTTCAGTTCAGAGGATGAAAAATCGTGATTACAAGAAGGAGTTAGTAGCAGGTAAGTATCATGACTAAACGTGTCAACCGGATTTTAAAAGGCATGGCTTTTTTGTTCTGTATTATCATTGTCATGCTGGCAGGCGGTTACTTTTATCTCAAAACCGACCATGGCCAAAAATATATCCAGGCTAAAATCGGTGAAAGTATTCCGGGTTCGGTCGTATGGGACAATGCTCGTATTTCTCTGCTGACCGGAAGACTGGATTTAAAAAAAGTGTTGATCAAAGATCCGTCGAATGAAGAAGTTGCAGGATTTGATCGTCTTTTCGTCGAATATTCATGGTTGTCGCTTCTCAGAGGGAATCTCACGATGAAAGAGGTGTTATTGGAGAAACCATGGACAAAGCTTCGAACGGAAAAGACGGGAGGACTCAATCTCGGACGGACATTCATTCGCGCGACTCCCGATGATCGAACGCGTGGCAAAGAGGTAGCGAAAAAAAGGGGTTACCGCCTGCCGATCAATATCATCATCGAAAAATTTAACCTCACTCATGGTTCTCTTCGGTTTGAAACTGCTGATAAAAACACAGTTGTTATTCTTCAAGAAATCGACGTTACAGCCCGGGCAGACCTTTTGAAACAATCGGGAAAGATTACCCTTCAGGTTGGTCGGAGCAATATAAAGAGCCCGAAAATTCGAGCCGGTATCGATAAATGCACACTGGAAGCAAAACTGAACAAGGGCAGGATCGATCCACTGATTGCCCGGATTCAGTCCGCGAACTCCAGTCTAACACTGTCAGGAACCGTGAGGGATATTTTCGACACACCATCTATAAATGCCATGCTTGATCTAACCGCTTCGCTTCAGGAAATACGACAAAACTTCAACCTGAAGCAGACCTTAACGGGGCAGGCAGTGGCTCAGCTCAGTATAACGGGTACTCCTGACAATCCCGATGCAACCCTTCGTCTTGATTATGGAGGGGGAACGATTCTGGAAAACAGAGTTGACCTGATCAATCTTGATCTCCGGATGAAAGATCACCTTGTGACCATAAATACCCTGAAGGTAAAAGCCGCTGACGGAATCATCGATGGACGTGGAAAGATGGATCTGCGAAAAGCCTTTTTGAAAGGGTTTCTTTCCCCGGAAAGGAACCTTGAAGCGGTCACATACGAATTGTCGCTTGAACAAAAAGGTATGAATCTGGAAAAGCTTCGCAATGGTGCTCAAAACTGGAAAGGAATTGTAAACTCTCATCTCTCTTTTTACGGCATGGGTTTTTCTCCAAAGAGCATAGTGGCAAATGCTTCCCTTAAAATCGACGGAGAAAAAATAACCACGGATCAATTTGTTACTCCCGTTGGTCTACAGGTAAAAAGCGATATTGAAATGAAGCGGGGGATTGCAACGCTTAAGAAGTTGAAAATTCAAATTGACAGGAGTGAACTGAACGCGGACGGGCATTTTGACATACTTTCCCAGGTAATAAATGCGAAACTGTCACTTATTGCTCCTGATCTTGCAGGGACTCTCTCGCCCTTGGGTTTCAAAAATGTCCAGGGCAATGTTGGATTACAAGCAACTGTTTTCGGATCGATAAAGCAACCTTTATTTGAATTGGATCTGCATGGAGACGGACTTCGTTTTAAAGATATTACGTTTGGCGGTATTTTTTTGAATGCCGGTCTTGACAAATCGGGAATACTGAAGATATCGGAATGCAAAGTTAAAAATCGGAATTCAGTTTTTCGAATAACGGGGACGGCTCATGTCTTCGACAAAACGTCAGAGAAACTCAACGGAAATCCCGCGTTTAATCTGAATATCACAGGAGATACCATACTCCTTGAGGATTTCACAAAAAGGCTGAAAGGAAAAGTTTCTATAACAGGTAGTCTTGAAGGAAACCTGGCGCAACCCCGGGGCACAGTGACGCTTCATGGAAAAGAATTCGATCTCGACGGTCAAAAACTAAATAAGATCAACCTCACCGCTTTTGTTGATGGAGGAAAAATACGGTTCGATCCGATTCAAATCTTCGTAACACCGGCAGAATCCATAGAGGGTAAAGGATTGATTTCTCTTCAAAAAGAGTACGATCTGTCCCTTACATCAAAGGGGATTTCTTTACACAACATTGAAAAAATTCAAAAACAGAAGATGGCGGACGGAACGGTGCTTTTTGATATTGCGGGACATGGTACGTTCGACAACCCTCGCCTTAGCGGCAACATTTTCGTCAATAATGTTCGGATCAGGGGGAAAAGTGTGGAAGATTTTCATGTCAAAGTCGACCTTCATAATCATGTGGCCAGGCTGTCGGGAAAGTTAAACTTTGATCTCAATGGATCATTCGATCTGAAGACAAAAAATTTCTCGACATCAGCCATTTTTAATGAAACCGATCTTTCCGCCTATTGTAAGATTGCGGGCCAGCCTGATATCTCGGGAAAATTGTCCGGAAAAATTGAGGCCAGCGGTAACTCGCAATCCATCAAGACAATTAATGCCGATATTAATGTATCGGCACTCGATCTGTATTATAGGGAAACTGAATTTCTTAACACGCGTTCCTTGAAATTAACCGTCAAGGATAAAGAAATATCGTTACCTGAATCTATTATCATGTTACCGCCAGAGGGTCGAATTACTGTCAGCGGGAAGGGCAACTTCGACGGCTCCGCGGCCTTCAGGGCAGAGGGAACTATTCCTCTCAATATTGCTGGGCGCTTTGTGGAGGACCTTGCCGATATAAACGGTAATCTTTCCATCTCGTCCAAAGTGGATGGAACATTTCGCCATCCGAAAATCAATGCTGATATTGAACTGATAAAAATCGGATGTACCGTACCTGTCCTCCTGCAGAAACTGCATGATCTCAATGGTAAGATTCGGATAAACCCGGAGACAATTACACTTGACGGCATCAGGGGACACATAGACAAAGGTTCTTTTGATCTCGCGGGGAGAATACAGCTTCGTGAGGAGTTTCAGCCCGACAAGATATCGGTTAAAGTCGCCATGACGGCCCTTCCGGTTCAGGTGCCCGATACGCTGGACCTGCTTCTTAACTCGCAGTTGCAAATCGAAGGAACGCAGGAAAAATCAATCATTAAGGGGGAGATTATCCTTCTTGAAGGCACGTACTATAAAGACATCAATCTGAGCCTGTTGAGGGGAATCGGACAGAGAGGTCGGGAGGAAGCACCGTCCCCGAAGGAGATCACCCATCCTTTCTTGAAGAACACAGGTTTTGATATATCGATCAAACAGCGCAATCATTTTCTTATTGACAACAAACTTGCGCATCTCGAAGTCAACCCCGACCTCCGCATCTTAGGAACGATAAACAACCCGATCCTCAGGGGTCGTGCCGCGGTTCAATCGGGAATCATCAGGTATCAGGGCAAAACGTTTGTCATCAAGAAAGGGATAATCAACTTTTTAAATCCCTATAAAATTGATCCGACTTTTGATATCCAGAGCGAAGTAAAAGTTCGGGAATGGCTGATTTTCCTGGAAGTTAGCGGTACCCGGGAACAGCTTATTTTCAAGTTGACCTCTGAACCACCGGAAGAGCACGGAGATATTCTTTCGCTTCTTCTGCTTGGCAAAACAACGCGTGAGTTAATTGCAAATGAAGGGGGAACAACAGAATCAACGAAAAAGATGCTTGCCGGATTGATTGCTTCAACCTCCGAGGATAATATTAAAGAAGCTACGGGCCTGGATATTTTTGAAGTCGACAGTTCAGATAAAAATAATGGAGGGGCTTACAGCGGGGTAAAGGTCACCATCGGAAAGGAACTGTCCAAACGTCTAACCGTAAAGCACTCCGTAGAATCAAAAGAAGGCCAAATTGTCCAGCGTGCCATTGCAGAATATAAATTTCTCGAAAACATTCTGGCACGGGGATTTCAGGATACGCAGGGTATTTACGGCGGTGAATTACAATTCAGACTTGAATTTCGATAGCATAAGGCAGGAGTAAAATGCAGTCAAAAATAATGCCGGGTGTTGAATTCTCTTTTTTTTATATAGTAGTGGTTCTCTTGTTGATATTTGTTGCTCCTCTCTTATCGTATTCGGATAATACGACATTACAGACTGATGCAGTTTCCTCACCCGTTATTTCAGATATTATCATAGATATTAGCGCTCTTCCCGATGACGCAGAGAAATTAAAAGAGATGACGAGAAACCTGATTTTTCTCAAGGAAGGGGAAACTTTTTCAGATGCCCGCCTCCGGGATTCCATAAATGCGCTAAATTTATCCAAAAAATTTCGCGAAATATATGCCGATTTAAGAGAAGAGGCGGGCAAGATCACACTTTTTTTCCGGCTCACGCCTTTCCGACATATCAAAGATATCAGAATAAATGGCAAATTCCCTCTTTTTGAAAAGGAAATCTTGAATGTCATGACAATATATATCGGCGACGCTTTTTCCCGGGAAGACCTTCCGAAACAAGGGACTTTAATTGCTGAACTATTAGAACGAGAGGGGTTCATTAAGCCAGAAGTAAAGGTCACGGCGACGGAAGACGCCAAAGACGGTCATTTCATCATTCATGTCAGGATTATCAAGGATGCATACTACACATTGGATAACCTCGAATTTAGCGGAAACAGGTCATTTTCAGATACTAAACTAAAAATGAAAATGAGATCATGGCGTGCAACGCTGCGACCCGGCAGTTCAGGCCGATTTATTGAAGAAGACCTGAAAAAAGATATCAAAAGTCTGACTACATATTACCGTAAAAAGGGTTATGCCGATGCCGTCATCGATCATGTCATCGAAAAACAACTCGAAACGGGAGACGTGTCAGCCCGTGTAAATATAAACGAAGGACCTCGATATTATATCAGTTTTTCCGGTAATGAAGAATTTTGGAACAGAACCCTAAGGAAAGATCTTGTTCTGTTTGAGAGCGGTAACAGAAACGATCTGGGACTGAAAAAGAGCGTGAGAAAAATAAAAGAACGTTACAGGAAAGCGGGATCTCTTGATTCCACCGTTGAAATTGTGGAAGAAACAAAACCTGAAGACAAACCGATAATTCGGACAATTAATATCGTTATTAATGAGGCCCCCCGCTCCATTGTGAGATCTCTGAAAATAGAGGGAAATAGATTACTCGATGAGGAGAAAATAAAAAAGCAGATGCTCACCCGACTTCCCGGTTTTATGGAAAAAGGGCTCTATATTCCGGAAGAGCTCGAAGAAGATCTCTTTGCGGTCAAATCTCTTTATGTTAGAGAAGGCCATACAAATGCAGCCGTGGTTGATGATGTGGGCTGGAGTGAGGATAAGAGGAATGTGGACGTCAAACTTGCGATCACCGAAGGAGTACAGACAATCGTCTCATCGATAAAAATTCAGGGAATAACTGTTCTCACAAAAGAAGAGGCATATGGCACAATCATATTGAAAGAAGGTGAACCGTTCCGAAAATACCTGATTCGAAGCGATGAAAACGCCCTGTCTCGATTAATATCTGAAAAGGGTTATCCCCACGTTAAAGCACAGGGCAATGTCGCCATCAGTGAGGATAAATCTAAAGCTGAAATCGTTTATCGTGTCGAAGAAGGTCCATACGTCAAAATGGGACAGACTTATTACACCGGTAATTTTCGGACGAAAGAAAAGATGCTCCAAAACGAACTCGAGTTGAAGCCGGGAGAACCGTTTTCCCTGGTGAAGATGCTTCAGGGGCAAAGAAATATTCGAAACATGGACATCTTCGATAACGTTCGGTTCAAAACGATCGGGTTGAAGGAAAAGGCGGACAAGGTAAATCTTATTGTTGGAGTAGAGGAAAAAAAGCCATATTTCGTTGAGGTTGGAGGCGG
Source organism: Syntrophales bacterium (assembly GCA_030655775.1). Lineage (NCBI taxonomy): Bacteria > Pseudomonadati > Thermodesulfobacteriota > Syntrophia > Syntrophales > Syntrophales bacterium. Next base: position 13,071 of record JAUSPI010000178.1, on the reverse strand, counting down.
GTATGAGTCACAGACAGGTCTTTTTGCAAAGACAAAAGCGGGAGATCATAATATTTTCGGAACAAACAAATATGGCTGGATCAGTGGGGAAGTCAGCCAGATCGGCCACCGCTCGGATCTGGGACTAACGGAACCCAGACTTTTGGGAACCAGAACATCAATGACATGCAACCTTTTCACAGAACGTGTGGAAGAGTTTAACAAGGACTTCGGAACGAAATCATATGGCTCATCGGTCGGATTTTCACGAAAATTGTTACAACATTTCACTACAGGATTAAACTTTCGCTTTGAACAAAGAGAACAGTATCTGCGAAATTCAGGGAGTGATGGAACTTATTCCGGCTCAGAAGATCAATTTAAATCGAGAAGTATTCTCGTTACCACACCTTCAATAACATATAATACGAGGGATTCTTTCATTCATCCAAGTAAGGGAATGTTTTCATCGCTGTCCGTTGATGTGTCGGAGGGACTCCGAAACTCTCTGGACAATTTTTTGAAATATCGTTTCGATGTGAGATATTTTTTCACACCCTTTCATCGATTGACCCTTGCCTGGCTTGGAAGGGCCGGATACATTAATTCTTACGGATCGGACGGGACAATTCCCCAGGATCAACTATTTTATCTCGGCGGCACCTCGGACGTTCGGGGCTTTGATGAAAATCTGCTCCGCTATAACGAAGAGGGGAACCCAGTGGGAGGCAAAACGGCTCTATCGGGAACCATTGAAGCGAGAATCGACCTGGGACATAATGTTGAATTTGCCACGTTTTACGACACCGGAAGCGTCAGAAACACCTTTGATGAGTGTGGTTCAGACTCGTTCCGTTCCTCCGCCGGGATAGGATTGCGGTATATAACACCCATCGGGGCAATTGGATTACTGTATGGACACAAGCTCGATCGCAGGGAAGGCGAAAGCGCCGGAAGATTCCACTTCTCCATAGGGTATACGTTTTAGACGGGGAAAGGAAATAATATGGAATGTAAGTGGGAAATCTCCGACTGTTAAGGATTACCAGCACAACGAGTATCACTAAGGGATGGCCTATTATTTTTGGTGATAACTATCTGCATATAACATTCTATTTAATTTTTGGTTTCCTCATCCTCTTCGGCCGGTTTACCTGTTATTTTTTTGACCAGAAGGGCTGCTTCATCTGCTTGAGCGTGTGCTTTTTCTGCTTCCTCCATGACTTTTTTCTCCAGTTTTTCTGCTTCACGAACAGCCTGTTTCAGCTCTTTTCTTCTTTCCTCATTTTCATCATCCTTGTCTGTCGACTCCAGCTCACGGAGTTTACGCTTGGCTGTTTCAGCTAACTGTACAGCTTTACTCTCTGCGTCTCTGGCCTTCTTTTCAAAATCGGCCGCGGCATCTTCAGCAGCTGCTATCTCTCCGGGCTTTCCGTCTTCAGGCTCAGCCCCGAGGTCGATATCTTCGGCAGCTATAACCAGCGCAACGATCGGTAACCGCGAAAATACCGTGTCAAAAAAAACGCCAAAAGGTCCTACGGGCCCGCTCTTTTGCATACGAAAAGGAATAAAAACCATCGCCGCATCTTTAGATTTTTCGGCTACCGTATCGATTTTTGCGCTTTCCACGGTCTTCGGTTCAGCATCGATTCGGCTCTCTTCAAGAATCTGGCGCAGATGTTTTCTGCCTGCTGCGGCATCTTTTCGTGAACTGGAAATCCATATACATAGTTCAGCGTTACTCCATTCTTCATTACGCTTCATCAGATAGGCGAGGAGAAGCATCAAACGGCCGGTCATATCATCCTGCCACCAGATATCGATTCGGCGATTCGCAGAATCCAAATTTTTCATTTTATCCCATGCTTCTTCTTCGCTATTCAAGACGATTATATTACAGCCGAACCGTATCCCTTCACTGAAGTAGCGTCCATATTGTCTCTGTCCCTTTATCCCCTTAACCTGCTCGGGACCATTGAGAAGTATTGTGTTAGGCCGGATCGGTCCGATACCAAAGGACTGAACCAGTGTTTGCACACCAACACGGAGATCAGGAACTACTACTACTTTGGCAAATGCCTTCATGCCGCACTGTGATATATCAGCACGAAGTTTCGATTCATACTCCTTGCGAAGCTGATATATTTTTTCACCTTTTCCCTCAATTATTCTAACCGCCGTTGTGAGCCCGCTACCCCCCTCAATCCAGGAGGCGAAGCAGAGCAGGCGTCCACGCCGATTCTGATCATCGGAAAATGCAAGGATCTGCGGCCGCCAGTCACGTGGATGCTCGAGATCGGCGGGTATGGCAAACATGTGATCCCGCACCAGCTTAAAGTGGTATGAATGTTTGCTATCAGCCCACCGAGCCGGACCTGCCGTCCTTTGTAAATATTCGTAAATACCGAAGAGAACAGCAACTGCGATAATAGTGCTGATAAAATCAATTGCGATCATGACCCCGAGACAACCTGCCGCCCCTATAAAACTCAAGCGATAATCAAACCATCGAAATGTTGGACGGAAAGAGGGGCTGAGCGCACGCGCTTCATAGAATGTTGCGTAATTCAGGAGGCCGTAGGAAATCAGAAAGAACATGGAAACCACCGGAGCGATGAGATTCAATTTTCCAAGACCAACCGTCGCGAGAGCAATCGCTGCGGAGAGCAATACCCCCCGCCTGGGGTTATTGGTCGACCCTGCACCTTGAGCAAAGGGCACAATAAATGGGAATATTCGGTCCTGTGCCATAGACTGAAGTATGCGCGGGGCCCCCAAAAACGAAGCCATGGCGGATGAAAGAGTAGCAGCCAGGACTCCCGCGCTGATCAGCCATCCGACACTGGCAGCATTGTTCATGGCTTGATAATTCCGGCTCAACTCTTCCGCGGGCACAACCCCCGCAAGGACAATCGCTACAGAAAAGTAGACGAAAATTGAGATGCCGACAGCCAGGAAGGTTCCTAACGGCAGGCTTTTCGCCGGATCTTTTAGATCGCCCGACATACTAACACCTTGAGAGAAACCGGTGACGGCGGGAAAGAAGATGGCAAAAAGAATCCAGAAAGACCCCCCTTCCGAAGGGATAGACCAGTTACGGGTGAAAATTTCTCCGCTGAAATGAGTCAATCCTCCGATGTAAAAAGAAATAAGCGAGGCCGCGATAATAGCCATGACAACATACTGAAGACGCGTGGCCCAGTTGGCGCCCAGCCATGCAAAGATACACAGAAAAGCAACTAAAAGTGCCGCAACAAATTGCGGAGAGACTCCGGAACTGAGTGGCAGTATTCCCGCCAGCGCTTCACCGAATCCAACACAATAAAACCCGATGGAAATCGACTGTGCGAGGTAGAGAACAACACCGATGGACCCTCCGAATTCTGCGCCAAGTGTTCGAGAGATTAAATAGTAATACCCTCCGACCTTCGTATACATATTGGTGGCAATGGCAGCCAGCGAAATACTCGTCAGGACAGAGATAATATTCGCCACCGCTATGATGATCAGTGCGCGTCCAAGACCGGCACTTCCCACGACATATCCCAGCCGCAAGTATAGAATGATTCCGATAATGGTGAGAATGCTGGGTGTAAATACGCCGGCAAACGTTCCCAGGGTACGCTCGGGCTCCTGCGATCCGCTTTCCGGCTGGGTTGACTTACTCATAAATATTATATCCTCATGGTTTCATAGGGAAGTGCCATCAATTATATGTTACACGAAAATTGATGATAGGGCAGTATAGTCTCACAGCCACTTTTTTCTTTTAAAATAAACGAGCAGAACAGCCGCTACCGAAGTCATGGCAATCAAAAGGAACGGATACCCCCAGCGCCATTCGAGTTCTGGCATGAACTTAAAATTCATCCCATAAACGCCGGCCATGAAAGTCAAAGGTATAAAAATAGAAGCAAAAATGGTCAGCACTTTCATTACCTCGTTCATCTTGTTGCTCACACTTGAAAGATAGAGGTCTAACATTCCGGAGAGAATATCCCGATACGTCTCGACAGAATCAATGACCTGAATCGTATGGTCATACAGATCCCTGAGATAGATGGATATTTCATCACGGATGAGGGATGATTCTGCCCGTTCCAGACCACTGATTACTTCCCGCAGGGGCCACACCGATTTCCGCAAAAATATGATCTCCTGCTTTAAATTATGGATGGCTTGCAGGGTTTCCTGTTGAGCATCCTGTGCCAACTCTTTTTCAAGAGTCTCAATCATCTCACCGAATTTCTCTAACAAGATGAAATAATGATCCACGATGGAGTCAAGCAGCGCATAAGCAAGATAGTCCGCACCCATTCTTCTGACGCGGCCTTTTCCGTTCCGAATTCTTTCCCTCAAAGAGTTGAAGACATCCCCGGGAACTTCCTGAAACGAAATAACAAAATTTGATCCGAGAATGACACTGATCTGCTCCGATCTCACCGTATCTTCTTCATTATCATAATAAAGCATTTTTAAAATGATCAGAACATACTCATCAAAATCTTCCATTTTCGGGCGTTGGCCCGTATGCAGGATATCCTCCTGGACGAGCGGGTGGAGGTTGAAATGTTTTCCGAGCTTCTCGACATTCTTAACTTCATGAAGACCGTCGATGTTGATCCAGGTTACTGTTGGTGTCTCTTTGAAGGGGAAACATTCTTCTACAGTCTTAACTTCCCTTTCCATGAATGATGTCCGGTCATAATCAATAACGGTAATTTTTACTTTTTCCGTTTTTTTCTCGCCGACGTGCACGAGAGTCCCCGGCGGAAGCCCAACCTTTTTTGACATTCTTTTAAATAACCTGGGCATGATACATTAACCTCCTTCTAAAGGATATATCTCCCTGTAATAACAGAGTGAATTACCCCGCCTAAAGGCGAGGCATCCATAATCCGTCTCCTCCCCCTTGACGGGGGAGGACTAAGGTGGGGGTGAAAAATTTGTCAAATACCCCCTCTTCCTAACCTTCTCCCACCGGGGGAGAAGGAACTATAAGGATGCCTTTCATCCCCGTGTAAAACACGGGGTATTCTGGCATATTTTCATAAAAATTTATTCTTTTTCATTAAAGTCCGGATGCTTCGATTGGCTGGAAACATTTATAGTCAGCGGTCTGCGGTCATCCTGAGCCAGATAGGTTGTCGTGGTCGGGAAGGCGAATTCTATTCCCTCGGCCTCAAAGGCACGCATGATTTGGAGGTTTACCCGTTCGCTGAACTCCATAAAGTCCCAGTAAACCGGCGGATGATACCAGTAGATCATTATTATATTCAAAGACGCGTCATTGAATTCATTGAAATAGACTCGCGGAGGGTAGTCGGGATGCATCCCCTGATGATCCTTCAGGGTTTCCCCGACAATAGATAACGCGCGTTCAACTTTATCGGGCGGAGTATCATAGGTAATCGTGAGATTGGTACGACGGCGGATACTTGGACGCTGTGCAATGTTTTCCAAACTAACGCTTGCCATTTTCTCATTTGGAATTGAGATCAAGTGCCCCTGAAATGTCCGTAGACGGGTGGAACGGAAACCGACTTCCTCAACAAAACCGTCGAAGCCCTCGGCAACAATCCTGTCGCCTACCTTAAAGGGCTTGTCAATCATAATCATAAAGCTGCCGAAGAGATTTTTCAGAGTATCCTGAGCTGCCAGCGCCACTGCCAGACCACCTATTCCAAGTCCCGCAAGGAGCGTCGTCATAGGTTTGCCAGTCGCCGCCTTTAAAAGATAGATAAAACCGAATACAACAATCAATGCACGGGCAACAATCCGAACCATCTGGATAAGGTTCATGTCAAATTCATTGTCTTCCCTCTTAACAAATTTCGTTAATTCATATTCAACCACATCCAGTAACTGATACAGGAAAATCACAATCACCAGTGTACCGAGGATATTTGCGATCATTTCCGCAATTTGATCGGTCGTGGCCGGTAATTTCAGGATTTCCTGTGTCGCAAAGACGGCTATTGCTACCAGAAGCAGACGAATAGGCCAGAGAGTCGCCTTGAGAAGAAGCCTTAATCGGGTTTTTTCTTCAGTATTCTTAAGAGCAACCGTCATAGTATTCAGAAAGGCCGTCAGAAAATTACCGCCGATATAAAGAACCGTGTACACCATCACAAGTGACACATAGCGCCACCAGGAAGACTTCCACAGCCATTCAGGGAAGAGGGTTTTCTGTGAATAAACGAACACGATGGCCACGATGACAATACCGGTTATTCTAATAATACCTTTAAGTTTTTTCAGTAACTCTTCTGAGATTTTTTCTTGTACGGTTGCCGGTAGTATAGAAACGAAAAGATCTAAAAGTCGCACAAGCTGGAAGATAAAAAGGATGACGGCTATGGCAAGTAAAAACAATTCCAGTCCGTGGAGCAGCGTGAGCAATTTGGGGGATATGACAAGAGGAAGTTCTGCAATCCTGATAAGTAGAGCGGCACAGGCAAGGCGCAACGACGGGAGGAAACCCGATATATAGGGCATCCACTCTTTAAAGTTCTTTCGCTCAAGTATTTTTTCAGCTCTTCTGTTAAGATAACGCCAGAGGACTTCCAATAAGAGAAAACCTAAAAACAGTATGGCAAGTGATGTAAGAAATTGCCATACTTCATTTCCTGTTTTTACCTTTTCCAGCAAGATGATAAATTTATGAGAAAATTCACTAAATTTTTGCATGACCCTTCCTCCTCCGAAAGGAAAACCCTTAATTTAATATGTTAGTCACATTATCGATAACATTAGGAAAATTCCTTGCCCTCTCTTATTGTTTTTTTGATTAAAAATCTATAATCAGCGACGTAAGGAATACCCTGTCACTGTTTTTTATATCAGAGGATGGAGGTTCGTTCTGATAAGCAACGGTATAACTGACTCTGAAAGAAAAGTTTTTCTGAATCGCGAACTCAACCGCCGTTTCGGAATTAACAAAATACTTTTGAGTGTCCTTAAATGACTCAAGGCAACTTAGATCTTCCTGAAATTTCATATTTTTAAAAATTTGCCACTCATAATTTAATGAGGCTTTGCCGGCAATATAATCGTCCTTGCTTTTGGGGTCTTTAGAGAATTCTTCGTGATAATAGTAGATCCCCAGAAGGCCTTTTAATGAATGCCTGTCTGTTTTGTAAATGTCGTAACCCAAACCTGGTCCGGCACCGAACCTGTACTCAAAGCCTGAGAATTTATCTTTCAAATAATCCGCTGCTATGAATGCGAATAATTTTTTTTGTAGTACTCTTTCCCACCTGATATCCGCAAGCCACTTGTTTGCCGTCTCCTTATTATCATCCTCGGTACGAAAGACATTCGCTTTTGCAAAGTATCTGTTTACGTCTCCTTCTCTCTTTGTTTCGAGCTTGCCGGATAGTGCTTCAGCTTCTGAATTTCCGGAAGCGTTCGTATAAGAAACTTCAACGCGTGTTTTCCATGGAACCTGCTCTTTCTTCTCCTCTGCCCGGACTATTTGGGAGGTTAGCGCTAAAACGAGCATCAAGCATACTGTTACTAATAATTGAAAACGATATGAGTGGAGGCGATAAGACAAACATATGTAAAGCCGCCTAAGAGGTACGGCCATCTTTGATTTTAACATCTTTTGACCTGGATATTTCATGTAACAACACCCCCAAGAGTTTTGCAGTATTGGAAAGTCTATCGGCTTGCGGTATCTCGTTGCTCACACAGTATGATATTGGGAGTGTGAGAAGGTATTACTGGATTTCCAATAATGCTGATTTAGTATGCTAATTTTTTAGACTAAAGGCGATATTTTTTCACATTCCACAAAGATTGAACGTTTTACAAAGGCCTATTTAACTTTCTCGAAATATATTTTTATCGTTTCTTCTCTGATGGCTTTTTCACTTTTTCTCCAATCATCAATTCAATGGTGACTTTTCCGGGGAAATCAGAAGAAAGTTTCAGTGATGGAGGTGAAACCATGATTCCTGCTTGAATCGTACTTGATTCCTTAATTTCTGTGAGTGAAACAGGCTCGGTCTTTATACTTGAAATGCCTTTGAGAACAGAAGGGGCTCCTACAATTGTTACTTTATCAGGTGTTATTTTGTAAGAAAGGAGTTCTTTACCCTGAGGTAAATTTCCGACAAACTCGGGAGCTACGGGTATCGATTTAGTTCCTGTTGCCTCCATTTCTACCGCTATTTTATCGGGTTTTACCTTGATTACTTTGAGCCCGGGGGGGATAGAGAGATTCTTGCTTGTGAGAGGAAAGACATTTTTCCCTGGTTCACTGTTTTCGAGATTGAGTGAGAAACCTACCTGTTCAGGTTTTAATTGAAGCAGGATATGGCGACTCCCTGAAATTTGCACTTCTGCCTTTTCTGCCGATATCTTTAACAGTTCCATATTTTTAGGTAGATTTCTGAATTCAATAGGACGGGTATAGGAGATAACAGACTCCTTCTCCCCGGCAAAGAAGAACCAGATAAATAAGGCCAACACCAGAAAGATTAGCTTAACACCTATATTCTGGGCATAATTTCTCATTCGACTGCTCTTTTTTGCTTTTTGGGTTTTCCCTTCCAAAAGCTCTTCCAATCTCGAAGATAACTTGTCCTTATTAAAAACTTTTTTAATAATCCCTTCCTGAACTAATGAAACTCCACCGCTCTCTTCGGAGACCACTACTATAACAGCATCAGAACTTTCTGAAAGCCCCAGGGCGGCGCGGTGCCTGCTCCCGTAATAAAGAGGAAGTGATTGCTGAGTGGTTAAGGGTAAAAAGGCTGCAGCAAATTTGATCTGACTGCCATCCATAATGACAGCACCATCATGTAGGGCAGAATTATTATCAAAGATGCTGAAAAGGAGTTCTCGACTGAACACGGCATCAATACGTACTCCATCCTGAACAAGGTGATCCAAAGTGTTTTTGCGCATAAAAACCAGTAGAGCTCCCACCTTCCTTTCGGCCAGAGAAAAGATAACATCGGAAATCGATCTGTAGTCGAAGATTCGTCTCCTCACGGGTTTCCCGAAAAAGAGGTTCAGGGAGTTTGTATTGCTTATAACTCCTCTAATTTCATTCCTGAATACAACAATAACTATTATGACAACGATAGCTCCTAATCCTTTCAGAATCAGGCTGGTTACAATCAATCCAAGCATGGTGGCCAAGAGATTAATAATCCAGAGAAGAGAGAGACCAATAATGGCTCGGAAAACCAGAGTTCCCCAAAAAAGCACAAAGCAGCGATAAAGAAGGAAGGCTATAACAAGGATGTCAACACCGTCTTGCCATTTAACCATTTCTAAAAATTCTGTAATGTTGAATAAATAGTTCATTTTTCAATTATATGATTGAATCATTAAGTATCTTCTTTCAAGACCTTCAAAAAAAGCTCTTGTATTCTATTTGCAATATCTCTGTTATCAGTAAAACCAAGTAATTTCTTGAAGTCTTTTACTGGTATTACCACCTTTGCCATTGTGCGGTGTCCTCCAGCAATACTACTATCGCTAAAAATTCTCTTTACCACTTCACCGGCGCTCTTTACATGTCCGACATTTCTTGTCGAAATCACCAGATTTCCCCGGAACAGTCCGGAAACTACAGACCACTCAGCACCTGCTATCTGGAGACAAAAATCGGCTAAGCGTGGAATGATATCCTCCTTTTGAACCCGGCCGATGTGGGCAAAGAGTACCTTGTCGACCAATTGGTATTTTTTGAGAGCCTTGATAAAAGAGCTCACCTCCCCAGGTTCGAGAGAAGGATGTTCAATTCTGCGAATTATATTATGGTTAGCAAGAGGATAGAGATGGGTGAAGGCTTCGATATCAGCAGGAGTTGCTTCTCTTCCCAACATTAAGGTATCTGCCTTTATACCGTACAGAAGTGCGGTAGCCAGCCTTTGACTTAATTTAATATTATTTGCCATTAAATATTCAGTGAGGATAGTGGAGGTAGCGCCATACTCAACTCTGATATCCTTGAAAGAAGACTCGTAGTTTGCAGATTGGGGATGATGATCGAAGATAATATCAGCTTTTGTCACTCTATCCCCAAAGTAGGGGGGTTGTACATCAACCATCGCAATCATGGAATAATTATTGAGAAATTGTGGATCCATTATAGTATGTCGAATATCCAGAAACTGCATCATATTAAGATTCTCACTACGTGTAACTTTGCCAAGAGAACCAATGGGAGCCGTAGCACGATTTCTTCCAAGCAGAGTTCTTAATGCTACACCACTCGCCAGGGCATCAGGGTCAGGGTCATCATGGGTGAGAATAAGAATATTTTCTGCATCTTTAGTAAGTTCACGAATCTTGTAAGTCCATTCTCTATTACGGATATACAACCACTCCTTCTCTATCTTTTTCTGTAATGGTTCATTTATAAGAAGGTAGGACACATTGATTTGATCTGATAGCGGCATTTCCTCAGTGGTGGTTAAGACTACAATGGGCACCCTGTCACACACCTTAAGAATGGGTTGTAGCATATTTTCCAGTGTTTTTCTCTTGAAAGCATGAAGAATAACTCTATCCTCCGAACTTATCATAAGTTTTTGATAAGTAGAAATTTTTAAAGGATCTTCACTGCAAATCCTTGTATTGTTGAATGGAACCGCTTTGAGAGGAAAATCTTCCTTCAGTAAAAGGACAACCTCTTCCTCTCCACTTATAAATTCCTGCAGGCAGTGAACTAAAAAGGGGTTTTCAAGGACGATAATATAACGCATAGCATCAATCTCCTATACCCGCTTTTTCGAAGAGGGGTGATGGGTTTTTCATATTTTATAAGAAGGTGCTTTCTCGATAGAAAAGTATAAGAAAACAGGAATTAATTGTCAAGGAGAATGCCCGAAAGATGTTGTGTCTCATTATGAAACAAATTCGTTACTCGGGTAAACTGCTCCGGTCTTCCGAGGATAAACAGTATATCATCGGGCAGGAATTCGATATCTACATCAGGATTGGACAATGTATCACCGTTTCGCCGTACTGCAAGCACGGTGACATCGTATTTCTTTCTCATTGCGGATAAATTGACAGAGACACTCAATTTATGAAATAATCAAGCGCTTTAAATCAAAAATTCCATCGGAAGGCGCTCTCCATTAAACGGGCATTTACATGGATAAAACGGTAACGAAAAAAGACGTCATCGCGATACTCGAAGATATCGGCAAGCTCCTGGAGCTGAAGGGTGAGACCCCATTCAAATCCCGGGCATATTACAGTGCGGCGAGAAACATTGCGGTGACGGAAGAAGATATCAACGTTCTTGTCAGTGAAAAGAATTTGACCTCAATAAAAGGAATCGGAGACGCCCTCAACCAGAAAATTACTGAGCTCGTAACGACCGGGGCATTAGAATATTACGAAAAGCTGAAGAGTTCCATCCCCCCGGGCCACATCGAAATGCTGAGGATAGAGGGCCTCGGCCCCAAGAAGACACGGGCGCTCTACGAAAAATTGCACATCGAAACTATTGGAGAGCTCGAATACGCGTGCACTGAAAACAGGCTCGTAGAACTCACAGGATTCGGAAAGAAAACGCAGGACAAAATACTGATAGGGATCGAAAGGCTCAAGCGGTACCAGGAAAGGCGCCTCTACGCCGACATCATCGGGGAAGCGGAAAGCATAATCGACTCCATCCTGAAGCATAAAGATGTCATTTCGGCAAGCTTAGCCGGTTCCATCAGGAGATGTAACGAGGTGATAAAGGATATCGATATTGTGGCTTCCGCAAAAGACCCACGCAACTTTGCGGACTTTTTTGTTTCGCTGCCCGAGGTACGGGATATTACCGCCAGAGGGGAGACCAGGGTAAGCGTCGTCCTCGAATCGGGTGTAAACGGCGATTTGAGGATCGTTTCCGAAGAAGCGTTCCCGTATGCCCTTCACCACTTTACCGGGAGCAAGGAACACAACATCGCAATGAGGGGAAAGGCAAAACGGATGGGAATCAAGATGAATGAATACGGCCTCTTCAGAGAAAATAGCATTATACCGTGCGAGAGTGAAAAACAGATATTTGCCGCCCTCGGCCTTTCCTTTATCCCGCCTGAACTGAGAGAAAATATGGGAGAAATCGAGGCCGCGGAGAGCGGAGAACTCCCCGATCTGGTCGAGAGGAAAGATATCCGCGGACTGCTTCACATCCACACCAGTGCAAGTGACGGCTCGGATTCACTGGAAGCGATCGTTGACGCCGCGAAAAAGATGGGCATGGAATATATAGGAGTTGCAGACCACAGCCAGTATGCCTATTACGCCGGAGGAATTTCAGCCGACGAGATCAAAAGACAACACGGTATAATAGATGAGATCAATGGAAGAGAGGAGGGTTTCCATATATTCAAGGGGATCGAGGCAGATATACTCCCGGACGGAAGCCTCGATTATGATGAAGATATACTTCGTTCATTCGATTTTGTTATCGCCGCCGTCCATTCAAACTTCAGGATGTCCGAAGAAGAGATGAATTCACGCCTCACACGGGCGCTGGAAAATAAATATACAACCATCCTCGCACACCCGACGGGAAGGCTGCTCCTTGCCAGGGAACCATACTCTGTCGACGTGGAAAAGATTATCGATGCCGCCGCCCGGCTGGGAAAAGTTATAGAGCTAAATGCCAATCCCTACCGGCTCGACCTCGATTGGAGATACTGCAGATACGCCACAAAACAGGGGGTGAAGATAGCGATAAACCCCGACGCGCATAATACAGAAACACTTCGCCACGTCGATTTTGGAATCAACATCGCGAGAAAGGGATGGCTGGAACCGACCGACTGCATCAACTGCCTCAGCCTTGAAGAGATGAAGGAATTCTTATATGCCCACCGACCCTGAAGGATGTTATGGCAGACTATCAATAAATTGATGCGCTCGTAAAAAGTCAGTTTTTGTCACCCTGAATTTATTTCAGGGTCTCTATCTTATTGAAATGCTCAGACTTGCGTTTGGGATCTGTAGGCTCACATCAGCCTAATTTTACCTAAAATACCAGATCACATCGCATAAAATCAAGCACTTATGATTTTTCACTTGGTGTTCACCTTCAAAACGTGTAGGCACACGAATATGATTATT
>JAUSPI010000177.1 GCA_030655775.1 Syntrophales bacterium | reverse complement strand
TCACTGGAAGCTCGGTATCGCAATAGGATACATCGTGTCTTCGATCTTTATGTCAATTGGGATACTCGGACTGCTGGCAGTCTTCCTGTTTGGCTTCCTGGTTGAGCCAGCCGCGTTCATCCTCTTGCCGGTATTTTTGATGTTTCTTGGAATCGGGACATGCGCACTTGCTTCTATAAGAAAATCTCAAAAAATGCTGAGGCCTTATAAAAAAGTTAAAGATCCTGTAATACATGGGCTACAGGGAACGAAACGTAACAAATGACTATTCGCTAAACCGAAGAATAGGCTATAAAAATAGGAGGAGTAGGAGATGGATTACAAGACAGCTTCAGAAGTTTTTGGTATCCCTGTTGCAGCGTTTCGCCGAATGAAGAAAAAGAGCCTGATTGACGGTGATAAGGATGAAGAGAAAGGCGAGATATGAAGTTAAAAAGATAGTCAAGGATGACCACTGAATAAGCCAGTTTCAATTCAACAAGATAGTTTAGGTATGCGGCACACGAAGCAAGCTTCTTAGTGCCGCAGAAGTCATCCCTGATTCACCATCAAAATCGGAGAACCCTTGAGAAACATAGGTTTATAATGTTTTATTTGTAGTACTCAGGTGCAAGCAAAATTACTGCAAGACCTTATTACTAAAGGAATTCGTAAAATTAGGCGGTGGATTTTGGTCATATAGCCAACCGTGCCAATTAGTGTTAAAGATATAATAATGCCTTACCAAAAATGCAGATTTTCAATCTTGCCAAAAATGCCATTCCCCCATCAAACATACTCCACATCCCGAAATATTCCTAAAAGACCCGAAAAGCACAAAAAAAGACCCGAAAGGTGCAGAAAAAGACCCGAAAGGTGCAAAAAAAGCCCTTTGGTGTTTTTGATATGGTGGCAGTCATGTTCATATAAAGCAGATGAATCATTTTTATTTTTTCACAAGAACGTGAGGTATCAATATCTTTTTCCATTCTGGAGTCACAGCAAGGATCTAATAGGCATAAGAACTTAGTCAAAGCAACATTGTCATAATGAAGTCACATTTGGTGTCCTCTAACGACACGAAATGTAATTAAAACATAATTTCCTGTTGACTATGTTATTGTTTAAGTGCTAAATGTGCTATACGGAAGCACATTATGAATCTGAAAAATAACACAAAAATGAAAACCCTTGGATCTCAGGCCGCCCATCTGGTCACCACGCTCTACGAGGAATATAAGCTGATCTTCCGCTTGGAAGATGTCCAGCGAATTCTTGATCTGGAAGAGGCCTCTGCCCGCAGCTTTACAAGAAATCTTGTAAACAGGGGCGTAGTGACGCGGTTGAAACCAGGCTTGTTTATTCTCGTGCCCCTCGAACTTGGAAAGGAAAGGGAATATATGGGCAACCCGCTCATCCTCGCCCATGAACTTATTGAAGGGAAAGACTATTATCTTTCTCATGGTACCGCCATGGAAATTCACGGGATGGTCACCCAACCACAGCTTGTCGTACATGTAACGACACTGAAAAAACGCCGGCCAATTAATATCCTGGGTACCGATTTTAAATTCATCACCTGTAAGAAAGAGCATTTTTTCGGCATGAGCGAACAGTGGGTGAGTAAACAGGAAAAAGTGATTGTAAGTAACATGGAGAAAACCATTATTGACGGTCTCCGGCAACCCGAGTACTGTGGCGGCATTACGGAAACGGCTAAGGGAATATGGATGCGCCGACAGGATCTGAATACAGATCGGCTTATCGAATATGCGCTAAGGATGGACATTGGCGCTGTCATCCGCAGGCTGGGTTATATCCTGGAAATTTACGGAATCGGTTCCCGGGAAAACCGGAAAGCCCTCCAGGGGCTTCTGACAAAAAGCTATGTTAAACTTGATCCGCTTCTCCCGTCTGAAGGGAAGTTCATCAGGAAGTGGAGATTGCAGCTCAATGTGTCGCCCGACGAACTCCTATCCGTGGTGAGGACATAATGATACCTCAGCGAAACCTGTCTTTACTATCGAATCGTCTCGCCCGGAAAGGCGGACGCCGTATTCCGGAGGTTGTTCTTGAAAGGGACTATTGCCTATCCTGGTTTCTGGTGGGGCTTTCAAAAACACCCCTCACAGATCTCCTTGCCTTTAAAGGCGGTACGGCCATCAAGAAATGTTACATCCCGGACTACCGTTTTTCTGAAGATCTCGATTTCACCCTGCGAGAAGATGTTTCTTTTGAAAAAATTGAGGAGTACCTTGCTCTTGTTTTCGAATATATAGAGCGGGCATC
Organism: Syntrophales bacterium; assembly: GCA_030655775.1. Taxonomy (NCBI): domain Bacteria; kingdom Pseudomonadati; phylum Thermodesulfobacteriota; class Syntrophia; order Syntrophales; species Syntrophales bacterium. The sequence goes on along the minus strand of JAUSPI010000177.1, from coordinate 7,586 downwards.
GGGAATCAAACTTCGAATCAGCCGATATGATCGACATTCACATGAGAACTGTCATACCTTTTTCCTCGGATACGAAGGCCCTTTACCAAGTGCCTCCGCTAAAGAAGTCAAAGTGGATATCACAATAAATGAAAGAATCGTCTTTCCCATAGCATCAAAACCCGTTCTCAAAGCATACGATGAATACGAGGATCTGCCAGAGAAGGAAAGAATCGGGGTTTATTCGCTCAACGAGATCGTATCGGAAAAAATCGTCGCTCTTCTTGACCCGGCAAGAAACGAGCCACGCGATCTTTACGATTTGTGGTATCTCATAACCAACGGTCATGTAAATCCAGCCGATTTAATTGAAGCGGTTGAACTGAAAATGAAATTCCGGGGAAAAGAACTGACCGATGTCAAAGAGAATTTTATCTATAAAGAGGCCAGGTTGAAAAAACTCTGGCAAACCCGTCTGTCTTCCCAGATAACACTCCTGCCCGAATTTGAGCGGGTATTTCGTGCGACATTGCGTGAACTGCGACAGGCGAAATATTATTAAAATCTGTTTCTAATAATTTCCTTCTCTATTGTATTTTTCGAAATTGAAACAATGCCTCGTTTCCATCTGCATATAGCAAAGTTGCCAATCAGATCAGCAAGTACACAGATAAGTTGGCGAGTAAGAGCAATTCAACAGAGGCGGTCATGGTGAAAAAGAAAGCCTTCGATCTGGTTAGGTCCGGGAAGCAGTCTGCGAGTGTTATGAAACTGATACCAGGGCTATAAAAGCCCTTTTCCAAAAACAAACCCTAATAAAGATAAAAAGTCTCGATATGGGCCATCCTCGTGAGCCGTGTGGGGGAGGTTGAAGAAAGAGCCGTTCCTGTTGCGCTCATGCGCTTGTCATTTCCCGGAACAGATGGAAAATGACCCCCCATCCTTTCCTACAAATGTTTTTACCCGAAAACGTGAATAATCGTGTAAAAATGACGGTAGAAACCCCTGGAAACCCCATTTCCGGCCCCATAACCGACATTTCAATCAGCAGAATTACACGATTACCCTAAAAGAAAACGGGTAAAAGTGAGAGCAAACATCAAAAAACCGTTAAGCCCGTTTTTGGCACTATTCTAATCTCACAAAATCCGTAAAATCAAGATAGCATAAATTTAAAATATCGGAACTGGATTCAGCATATTCCCTTGTCCGAGATTATCTTATCAGTATTTATCCATATCTTTTTCTCTTTATTCTTTCTTGAAGTATTTCGAATCTTTTTTTTGATTGATTTTGGTAAAAAATCTTTAGGTATTTCCCTTCCCCCTTTTTCCAGCATATGTTTTGCAATATAAAAATATTCACTTAAGTAATTGTTTTTATTTTGGTATCTTTGCAACTCCAGCAATAAGTTCCCATGACAATTACGTAGCTTGGCGTGCGACCCACATGGACATGGAATATGTCCGCGGTAATTATTGTCTGCAAGTATCCTTAAAAAGCCAACAACCATGTAATTGCTATCTACATCGAACAAATTTTTGTAATATTCTATTATTCCTTCAACACCATGAGATAGTTCGCCAAACGGCATTTCCCCGTATTCTTGCAAAAAGCTGTGAGCATAGAGGTAAGGTATAAGCAAATCTTCAACAAATCCCACCATGGATTTTTTTTGAAAGAATTTCTTTTTCACCTCTACAGGCGAAGACAAACAAAGTATTCCGTTATGATGAACATGATAGTCCTTCGAAATTCTGCCACCTACCTCTTTTACGTTTGGTGGGGAGTCTGGGTAATTTCGAGGGATATTTATTTCAACTTCGTATTCATCTATGATAGAAATCTCATTATAGGTTGCAGAAAAGGCCAATTTCCCATTTATAAAAAATTCGTCGCCAGACCCTCCGGCAATATACAAACCTGGATACTTTTTTTGCAGTTCGGAAAACTCAGAGTCAATCAGTTTTTTTCTCGTTTCAGTATCAAGCATCCTGCCACTGCCGCCACGGTTTACTAGGATTTTGTATCTTAACTTCCGGTATTTGATCATTAACTTTCAAATTACTTGAACCGAACGCGGAAAACGCTGTTTGGACAGTCACCATTCCGAATGAAAATTTCATAGACTCCGAGATTTCTCGAATGTTGTCTTTTTTCATTATCGAATCCAAATCTGATTGAACTTGGAGTAACCAATTTCTAAATGACTCTTCGAGCTTCGGGTTTTCGTTCCATTTATCACCAAAATTTTCGTCGGGATTAACTGGATTTGGAATCCAGATAGCACCATTTAACCTGCGAATGTAATGAGGCATACCTTTAACAATATTGGTGATAGCATCAAAAAGATCTGCTTCATTGTTGTAAGAGTGTGCGGCAAGAGTAGTTATTATGATGGAAATGGGCTTATGTTCCTGATCATTTTCGAACATAATGTCCCTATGTCGCTTGAGAATCTGGATTGCCCTCTGAAGAGGGGTTTTAACCCGGTATTCCGGCACATCTTCTATGCTAATCCGCATTTCCTCCGCAAGGAGCATTTTCCTGGCCTCATATTGAGTTTTCATTTGCTCCTTAAACCACGCTGCATACCCTTTCGGATTACTCCGTGGCCAATCATCATTACACGAGTCGTAATTCTGACTTGTATTATCCGTTATACAAATAGCATATTCAGTCCATTCTTTTGGTACACCCAAAATTTGCAATTTTTCCTTTAAATTTATGTCATCAGGAACAGAAGGAAGAATATCCAGGTGAAACTTTGACCCATCTGCATAATTTAGAGTCCAGCAACGTCTTCCTTCCTTATCAAGCATTCCTTCATATGTTTTATTATCCTTTAGGCGATCACCAACCATCTTCTTTAATCGCTTTTGGGTTACATCGCCTGATGAAAGGTTTAACTCACAAACGAGGTCAATATCATATTCATCTTCATCACTAGTAGGCTTCACGACGGTACCCAGTCGAAAAGATCCTTGTGGATATATTTCAGGCTCAAAAGGGTGAAGTTTGGAGTCCTCTTTATTGAGCCATTTTCCGACTGCTTGGTAGCGTTCGACTGCTTCTTTAAATTGTGCCTCTGGAATATCAAGCGCATCTGATAATCGCTCCATGAATTTGCTCAATTGTTTTTTTGTTTTATCAAACATCGGTACATACCTCTCTTTTAAGAATATATTGGCTTGTATTTTGCTGCCTTGTGTTTCATGAAAATTTGCTTGAATTGTGGTGAAAAGTGACGGCTCTCATGTGCAGCCTTGGCGAGCAGTTCCTTTTCGGAAAGCTTGTCAAGTTCGAAAAGTTCATCAGGCACCTTAGGATCAACACGTATCACTTTGTCTTTTCCGAGTAAATGTTGTGCCTGTGTAAAAGCACCAATACTTTGACCTCGCAGAACAACATCAATGCATTGCTGTTTCCATTGCCATCGACCTCCACGGTTTAATTTTCGGGGACGTCCTTTTATCTCGTCTGTGGTTCCTAAGCTAAGCACCCGAATTGCAGATAGTGGTATATCAAGCAAGCTTACAGCTTCCACGATACCCACCATAATTGGGTTGTTCGCCCAGACCCCTCCATCGACTAAGCGAATATGATTGACACCCTGAAAAGAGGGGAAATAGGTCGGGGCGGCACTGGTCGCCATTGCAACCTTCCAGATTGGCACCTTGTAGTCACGAGTTAGTCTTTTATGATGGGAGGTTTTGAAGAGATAGACATCATCTTCCCCAATATTGTATGAAGGAATCACCAAGCGTTTGCAACTATCAGCAAGGAGCCTTTCTTCGAAACATTCTTTCAGAGCCCTTTCTAGCGGGCCAGCATCATATTTGTTACAAATGCAGTGTCGAAACCAACGTAAAATCCGCCTGAGCTTCATAGACTTATGTCCGTCAAAGATATCAGGACCTTTCTTTACGTAAAACTGAACCACTTCCCTTGGGCTCATCCCCACCCCCAATCCTAGGGCAATAATCCCACCTGTCGAAGTACCAACGATAAGATCAAAGTGTTCTGCAGCGCTGACTTTGAGGTCTTCTTCCAAATGGGCCAAAACTGCGGCCGAAAAAAGCCCTTTTATTCCACCGCCATCGAACGATAGTATTTGAAATTTTTCAGACATAATATTTTCTTCCCTGTTTCCTGTATTATTAGGAATAACTTTTACCTTGTGATGAATCTCAGATATAAAGGACAATTCTTCACAATCAGTAAATCCTTAAATAATTTAATTATTTCTTGTCTTTTGGCGGACACGGATCGTGTCCGTGACTGTCCGCCCTTGAGATTCTTCCGTTTTTGTTGTGAATAATCAGCTCCGTTCTTTGGTTCCGACTTACCTCTCTGGCTCGATCGATAGCATCTTGTTTCCGGTCGAAATGACCGGATGAACGATTTGATCCTCCTTTTTTAATGTTCCAGCCACCATTAGAATCTGGAACGATGTGATGTTCTTCTCTTGCCATATTTACCCCCTAACAATTTTTTTACCATCACTCTCTGTGCACGATTCCAAGTGCGGGCATATTCACGATGTCACAGACAAGTATTCGCATTCGATTCCGTTTGACACGGTGTATGGATTATGCATAATAAAAACCGGACATTACTTTATGTTAACATCAGCATCACATATTATTTTATGATCTCATTATTTATAATCCGGCAAATTAAAAAATTTGCCACTGAGTGACGATTTTTTTTCCATCTCGGTTTATTAATTATAGGGATGCAAAAGTGATGAAGGATAAGGTCCTCAATCTTTTAGAGACAGCCGATTGGGAAGATATTATTTTGAAATTGACTTACCATGCCGTATGGAGGGCACGTCGTTATCCTTGGGAAACACGAAACGCTGGTTCGCTTCCAAGAGGAAAGACACCAGAAGATATTGCTTTTGAGGCCATTGAGAAAGTATGGCAGGAAACAAGAAGCTGGGACCCCGACAAGTATCCAAACTTGCTGACTCACTTAACGTGGATCGTAAACAGTGACTTGGAACATCTTTTTTCTTCAATGGAGCATAAAAAGACTATACATCCTCACGCGCCGGATGATGAACAAGGTATGACAAATGTTCTTGACAATTATCCAATACCTTCTCAAACGATAGAGGGAATACATACTCCTGAATATGAACTGATATCGCGTGAGAGGGAAATTCTCGAGGAAAAGGCAAAAAACAAATTATATGAAATGGTTAAGGGTGATAGCGATCTCGAATTGCTCCTTTATTGCATAGAGGAGGGATTTAATAAACCGCAAGATATAGCGGCACAATTGAGTTGGGAAGTATCAAAGGTAAATAATCTAAAGAAAAAACTCTTAAGAAGGATAAGTAAAATAAGCGAATACTTACAAGAAGAAAATCGATAAGAGAATGAGGAATAGACATGAATCCTAAAAAAACTGAAGTCAGAAAAGGATTTATAGAATCCCTTTCTAATTTTATGATCGATTCCGACGAACTAACACGAGAGGACTTGTTAGAAGCGTTAGCGGGAGAGGGAATTGACACGGCTGAGCTAATGAAGAAGGTAAAAGAAATCGCTGAAAACGAATCTGCAAAAATACGATTGGCATGGCGTGAAAAAGCCGCAGCGAGGCGTTTAGAACTTGAAAGACAATTAGAATTAAAATCATCCCAAAATATTACACAGAAGGCTTCTGACCTATGGGGAAAAGCCAGAAAAATCATCTCAGGTTCTTGTGGAGTTGAAGCCCAAAAGTATGCAGAAACATATTTTCGAAACAGAAATTCAATTTCAGAAAAAGACCTTGAGTCACTCTTGGAAGATATGGACAACTTGAAAATTTTAGAAAAATTGAATGAGAAAGAGGAGCAGTAAACTTTGGTGACTGCCAACAAATTAAAGCCATCAATGAAGGCCGGGGAAATTATAAAAAGGTTAAAAATACGAGACCCCTCAGAGATTCATATCCATGACATCGCCATGGAGCGAGGCGCTCTAGTCAGAGAAAAGATTTTAGAGTCATCGGAAGCTTGGTTGGTGAGAAAGGGACGGCTTGGCATTATTACTGTAAGTACAAGAATACCCGAGCAGGGACGCAAGAGATTCGCAATTGCACATGAGTTAGGTCATTTTGAACTTCATCAAGACTCACAATTAATCATATGTACTGAACAGGACATGTTCCAATGGAACGAAAGCAAATCACAAGAAATCGAAGCAAATGATTTCGCTGCCAATATTCTGATGCCAGAAGATATCTTCTCCGATCATATCGGGAGTGAGTCACCAAGTATAGATATTGTTGCAAAACTAGCCGATGAATTTAGGACAACATTAACAGCAACAGCTTTAAGATACGTTCAATTATCTTCAGAACCTTGCGCTATAGTAATTAGTGGGGACAGCTCTGTCAGATGGTATAAAAAATCAAACAGTTTCGAGTTTCATGTAAAGGTCGGAGAAAAATTGAGTCCAAACACATATGCTTTTGACTTTTACGATGGAGTTGAAATGCCTCTTAAGCCAGAAAAAGTACCGGCCTCCGCATGGATAGCAGGTAATGTAGATGAAGAAGCAGATATAATGGAACACTCAGTAGCACTTAATCGTTACAATGTTGTGCTATCCCTTCTCTGGATACATAAAGAAATAAGACCCAAATACCGTCGCTACGATGAAGATGAGCCAGAACATGACCTAACTAACCCGTTTACACCTGATGGTAAAAGATGGCGATGGTAACGTGTTTACTTGATAGGAAACAATCTAAGAGTAACAACAGCATTTATGCAAAAGCATGACTTCTATTCAATTCGTTGTATTTTTTACAAATGATAGCAGTGCTTACTGATGAAAAAATCGGCATCTATGTTTTTAAAGATATTCGGATGACAAAAGAAAAAATGCTGGAGATAATTAAAAAGCTTTTGAACACTGATGATAATCTGAATTTCTTACTGCGATTGAAGGGGGACGAACTCAAGGTATTGGTGGCATGTATAAGGGACAGGGTAGATCAGGTAGGAAAATAATTACACGTAGTATACCAACGGGAGGAATCTATGAACAAATCTGATCTGATAAATACACTGGCTCAAAAAGAAGGCCTGACAGAAAAGCGGGCAACCGACATTGTAAATCTGATTTTTAAAAAATTCACTGACACACTTGCAAACGGCGACAGGGTTAAGATCAAAGGATTCGGAAATTTCACTGTCAGAAACTATGATGGTTATGATGGCCAAAACCCGAGAACCAAGCAGGAAATCAAAGTAGCACCCAAGAAACTGCCTTTCTTTAAAGTCGGAAAAGAGTTGAAAGAGAGGGTGAATTCCGTGGAATAGAGAACCTTATTTATTGTCGAGGCAAAGATCTATAAGGGCGATCTCGAATTGCTCAAAACGTTTCCATTCCGAATTTAAATCCTAAAAAAATTCACGCTATCAAATAACTATTAATAATGCAGGACAGGAATCTGAATTGCAGACTTGCGTTTGGGATCTGTAGGCTCACATCAGCCTAATTTTACCTAAAATACCAGATCACATCGCATAAAATCAAGCACTTATGATTTTTCACTTGGTGTTCACCTTCAAAACGTGTAGGCACACGAATATGATTATT
>JAUSPI010000176.1 GCA_030655775.1 Syntrophales bacterium | reverse complement strand
AACTACGAGAGTTTGGCACATCCCTTGCGTATAATAAGGCTATCCCCATAAGTCGAGGGGACAATGTCTCCCTTCTCTGAACAGAGCCAGGGAAAACGCGGCCAAAAGGACAGGAAATGGGGATCAGGTAAAAAGAACATGATTAAGGTATTGATTGTCGATGATGAGGAGGCATTAGCCGATTTCATGAAGGAAATGGTAGAGAGGGTGGGCATCTATCGCGTGAAGACGGCCGCGAATGGCGAGGAAGGGTATGAGGTCTTCCTCCAGTTCAAACCCGACATCATTCTTACCGATATCCAGATGCCGGGGAAAAACGGTCTCGAAATGGTAAGGGACATACGGGTACATCATCCCAGGATAAAAACGATCTATATGAGCGCCGACCTGAAACGGTATCAAACACGTCTTGAAGGGGAGAAAATGAAATACCAGGCGAGCTTTTTGGAAAAGCCCTTCCCCATATTTGCGTTGCTTGGGTTGCTGTCTGAAACCATGAGTTAAGACCATGCCTTTTATTAAAAATTGAAAAAGGAGGTGATAAAGTATGAAAAGGTTTATGTGTATGTTTTTTGCGTTGTTTATGTGCCTTGGTTTTGCGGGTGGTCTTGCTGGCTGCAAAGGGGAGGAAGACTCCCCGCCTGCGGAGGCGGAGAAGATAACACCGCGAGTAGAGGAGACTATACCCCCCAGGGAAACTTACCCCGCCCCGGCGGAAAGACAGCCCCGGGAAGAACAGGAAAAAGGAGGTGATGTCTCAAAATGATAACCGATGATAACTGAAAAAAACAGAAGATTTTCAAACTAACCATAAAGGAGTAAAAGACAATGATGAAAAAATTAACATCAAGGAAGTTAGTTTCTGTGCTGGTTGTTGTTCTGTTTTTGGTTTCCTTTGCCGGAGCAGCAGTTTCCCAGGAGTCACAGGGGCCGATAACGGGGAAGATTATTGCTATTTTCGCCGATACGGGTAGAGTTTCGGTACAGGATGAATCCGGCAAGATGTATACTTTAACCGCGGGTTCGGATGTGGACCTTAAGGACTTTAGTGTGGGCGATCAGGTAGTGGTGGAATACACCCCTGACGGGGTTATCAGATCAATCACCAAACAGTAAATAAAATAAGAGGAAAAACTGAGTCTTGGGGGCTCTGCCTCATTCTGAGGCAGAGCCCCTGCTTTAAGGAAGCCTTTGCAGGTCGCGATGGAGTCCACCGGCATTTACTGGATACCGGTTTTTGAAATCCTTGAGAGCCACGGACTTGAAGTCAAGCTGGTCAACGCCCGTAGAGCTGGTCTGGCAAAACTGGACAGGTGCATAAGTGGTAAAGTTGCTCTATAATGAGGCTAAGGAGGAGCAGCATATGAGTAAAAGACCGAGAAGGACTCACATGCACCGACATTCAAGGCGAAGGTGGCGTTGGACGCACTGAAAGGCGAACAGACGCTCGTTGAAGTTATCCCAGCGGTACCAGGTTCATCCGAACCAGATTACGGAGTGGAAGAAGCAGCTTCTTGAACATGCCCCGGACATTTTCAGCAAGGAAAGAAAGGTTGATCAGGTTCAGAGCGTGAAGGACCTTCACGCGAAGATCGGACAGTTGTCGATGGAGAACGATTTTTTATCAGGCGCGCTCGGTCGCATAGGCGATGCGAGCGCAAAATGATGATCGACAAGGGGGATAAACTTCCGGTGACACAGCAATGCAATCTTCTGGATCTGTGTAGATCCGGCGTCTATTACACCCCGACGCCTCTGAACGCGAAAGATATGGAGCTTATGCGCAAGATTGACGAGATCCATCTGGCGTATCCGTTCTACGGAAGCCGGAAGATTCGCAACGAGCTGTGGGCAAGCGGTTATGACGTGGGTCGTGACAAGGTGCGCCGTCTGATGCGCCGGATGGGCATCGAGGCGCTGTATGTCAAACCGAGACTGTCGTTGGCGCATCCTGGACATGTGAAGTATCCCTATCTTCTGCGCGGCCTTGAGATCACACGGGCAAATCATGTGTGGGCCAGCGATATAACCTACATCCCCATGGCGAAGGGGTTCTGTTATCTTGTAGCGATCATGGACTGGGCGAGTCGGATGGTTCTCGCCTGGCGGCTGTCCAACACGCTGGACAGCTCATTTTGCGTAGATGCTCTGGAAGAGGCGATCGCCAAGTACGGTTGCCCCGAGATCTTCAATACGGACCAGGGCAGCCAGTTCACCGCGGAAGCGTTTACAGGCGCTCTCCGTTCGAGAGGCATTTCAATTAGCATGGACGGCAAGGGCCGTTGGATGGACAATGTCTTTATCGAACGGCTCTGGAAAAGCGTAAAGTACGAAGATATTTACCTGAAGGGCTATGGTTCAATGGCAGAGGTGAAGAAAGGACTTGCCACCTATTTCATGTTCTACAACGAAAAACGATGGCACCAAAGCTTTGACAGGGAGACCCCATCTATGGTTTACTTTATCACTCTACCGCAGAAACAGGCTGCGGCATGACCATAAACCAGGAGCACTTTACCACTTATAAATCCCTGTTTCCTGTCCAAACAATCCCGACCACCTCCATGATACCAAGACTTTTAGTGAAAAGTTCCTGAGTAAGAAAAGGTAACATTCAATGGATAAAAAGAAACGTATTGTGATTGCGGAGGACCACGCCATCATTCGGGACGGTTTGAAAGCATTATTGTCGTCCCATGACGAATTTCGGATTGTCGGAGAAGCAGAAGACGGACAGGTCGCCATCCGGCGCGCCCGGGAATTGAAGCCGGATTTGATGCTCTTGGACATATCGATGCCGAGGATGAACGGCATAGAAGCGATCAAGGAGATCAAGAAGCAATCTCCGGGGACGAGAGTGCTGATGCTGACGGTTCACAAGCTGGAAAAGTATGTTCATGCCTGCCTGAAATCCGGTGCGGATGGCTATGTGCTCAAGGATGCCACCCATGCAGACCTTGTGACAGCCATCAAGAATGTTCTCAAGGGAAAACGTTATCTCAGTACGGAGATTTCCGAGAAGGTGATTGAGGGTTATTTGGAAGGAAGAAAGACTGATGAAACAGATTCCGCCTGGGATACATTAACGAAGCGGGAACGGGAGATCCTCAAACTGGTGGCCGAAGGATATAAAAATAAAGAGATCGCCGATTACCTCTGCATAAGCTTGAAAACCGTTGAGACACATC
>JAUSPI010000175.1 GCA_030655775.1 Syntrophales bacterium | reverse complement strand
GACGATATGAAGCCCCATCGCCTGAGACTGCATTCGCAGGATATCTGTTCTGATACCGTGGGATCGGGATATTTCACCATCTTCGGCTACCATGTTTAAGAGATGAGTAACATGGAACTTTTCCATCACCCTGTAATAAGAAAGCGCGGCATCTTTCCCACCGCTCCAGGAAACAAAAGCATTTATTTTTTTGACTCTTTCCATTCAGTAACATCTCCGCAGACTTTGCAGTGAAAGGCGCTCTGATTCATTCCAGCCCCGCAGCACTCGTATGCTATCTGTTCATAATCTCGATAGATTCCCCTCTTTTTTCACTTTGCAATCGCAGGCATTGCAGAAAAGACGCCAAGCAAAATCAATATAACACCAGATAGCCCCTGGAATAACATCTTGTATTGAGGTGCCTCGGCTTTGATCTTCTTAGAAAGCAAGCCTGAAACAGCAGATATAATCACAAGCGGAGAAACTGCAGTGCCGATACCGAAAAGAGTCATTATAATACTGCTTGAGATCACCGACGGCATCTGCAAGCTGTAAACAAATATGCCCAACATCGGGGGACAAGGAATTAAGGCAAAGGTCATCCCGACAACAAACAGGTGAATTGTTGGATTGAATGCAATACGCTTAGAGGTAAAATGGCACATGTCTATTTTTTCATTTGATTTTTTGCAATTTTGATGGACAGAACGGATAAATATCAGCAAACCGATCAAAATCAACACTATGCTGTAGACCAACGAGACATATTGAAAGCCGGCTGCTTCCCTGTCGACAAGTTCTATGCCAATATAACCCGAAGCAAAACCCAGGGCAGCATACATAAAAATCCTTCCAACGGTAAAGGCTAAAAAAGATTTAACGCCATTTAAAATACCTTCAGTTGTTCCCATTATATAAGTGCTTAAAAAAGGACTGCATCCTGCAGTGCAGTAACTTATTCCGGAAAGGACACCTGTAAGCAAGGCTGTAGTATAGGGTATTGTCAATTGTGTAACCATATAATCCGAATCACCTTTTATACATAATTATAAGGTTTTCCTGTCAGTCTGCTTTCAAGCGCACTTTTCCGACCAGGGTTTATCAGAATTACCGGCAAGCAGAGCGGCTCCAATGGCGCCATTGAGTTGAGGATTGTAGGCAACATATACATCCATCATCAGTTCATCCTCAAACGCAGAAATAAGACCGGGATTCAGCCCGCCGCCGCCTGCCAGAAGTATGTCGGATTCCAATCCCGCCTTTCTTGCCATCTCGGAAATTCGTTTTGCCAGCGACCTGTGAACACCGGCAATGATATCCATTGGCCTCTTTCCGCGAGCAAGTAGAGATATGACCTCGGATTCAGCAAATACTACACAGGTACTGTTAATCCGACACGGCGACTTCGACTTAAGCGAAAGGGGGCCGATTTCCACAACTGAAAGTTCAAGAACACGGGCCAAAGCTTCCAAAAAACGCCCCGTGCCCGCAGCACATTTATCATTCATAACAAAACTTTTTACTTCCCCTTTTTCGCTAATAACAATAACTTTACTATCCTGCCCACCGATGTCGATTATAGTTCGAACCTTTTCACCTTCGGGCGCTGTCCATAAGGCGCCGGCGGCATGGGCCTTTATTTCCGTTATATTTTCATGGGCAACGTCAATTTGTCTCCGGCTATAACCCGTAGACATGATAGTATTAATATCTTCAAAATAGATACCGCCATCCCGGCATATTTCATTGAGCAAAATCTTTGCCGTACTCCGGACATCTACACCTGTCGGAGCAATTTTATACCCATGAATTTTTTTATCACTATCGATAAGAACTGCTTTGACGTATGTTGAACCGGCATCAATACCTGCATACCATTTCATATCATAATCCTCTTTTAAGTCTTCGTCTTCTTAGTTACGAGCATTTCTACGAATGCCTCTATACGGGTCCTGAGTTGTTCTATATCTTCAGGATTATAATCCGTTTCAATTCTAAGTACAGGGACACCCTTTTCTTTTAGGGTTTTTTCTACACGAATCAATTCGAAATCATAAATGACACATCCTTTAAGTACATGGTAAATAATCCCGTCGACCCCGAATTCTTCAGACATCTGCAGTAGTCGGTAAAGCCTGTCTTCGTTGGGTGCAAACGACGGGCACACACAGGGCATGAGATACCTGGCGGCAATCCCCGTCATCATTCCCGTCATGGTTTTTTCAGTTACACCTACCGGATCGTAAAGATAACGATCTCCTGTACACGACTCATCGGCAACGATGACGGCGCCCATCTCCTCAATAAGGAAGGGTATTTTCCAGTTAGGGAAAACCGAAGGGCAACTCGCCAGCAGTATGCGGGGCATATTTTCTTCACAAATAGCGATCCCATTCCGGCATCTCGTTTCCAGTTCATCATTTAATCCGGACATCGCCCTTGTCCACTCAGTGGCCGCATCATAACAATAGGCATTGACGGCAAGTGCGGCCTCTCGCCCGAAAATTACCGGCATGGATGATTTCCTAATTTCATAAAGCCTGCGGGCTTCGTACTAGGCTCTTCCAATCATATTAATCGAATCAGACAATTCCTTCCGTCCGATTTTTCTGCCCACAAAGCTCATGCCCGTATATTTTTCGATGTTTTTTTTCAATCCGTAAAGCTGCTGAAGCCACTTTCTTTTGGAATCCTCGTTATCCTTGATATGTGGGACTTCGAACATCCAGACATCTTTGAGATGAGAAAGTTCCTCCCCCATTTTCCGTTTTGCGTCACAGGTGGAAGGAACGATAAAGACATCGCATATCTCGTATGGAGAAGGATATCCCAAATACGTTGAACCGACGGATGCCTTAACCACCGGACATGTGTCACGGGGCACATGTTCATCGCCGACACAGGATGCCCCTCGTAACTGCCACCCGAAAAGCGTACGGGTATCGCGCCGGCCGCATAGATAAGCTCCTCGGGAACCATCATGCAGTATATCCCGATTATCTTTTTGTTATCGGCATATTGCATGAACCGCTCCGCCCACCGATTCCTTACAAAAACATCCCGCATCAGATCGACAAAATAATCCAGATTATTCGGACGATCAGGATTTTCCTCTAATCCTGCAAGCGCTTTTTCAGCCGAGTCGGCAACTCCGCGGGCAAAACGATCAAATCGTCCCTGCAATTGATACCTGTCTGTTCTTCCTTTAATCTTTTTATTCATCATGATTTTTCTTTATCGGAATATTATATTTCCTATGGAAAAACCCCCTGTTTGTAGACCTGTATACAGTCTTACCTAAAAAGTCCGCACGCAATACCCCGTCTTCAGGACAATTTTCAATACAGCGTAAACACAGCGTACAATCACCAAAAGTTACATCCTCTTTTTCGCGTTCTTTGAATATCTGCTTTATCTCCACGGGACAAACGTTATAACAGACTTCACACATGGTGCATTTCTGACAGTCCTTCTTGAGCTTGATGAGGCTGATTTTTCTATATAACGAAAGGAGTAATCCCATGGGACAGTAAGGACACCAGAACCGTCTTTTTGCCATAGCGCCGATGATTGTTCCAATCGCAAGACTGAGTCCAAGAACGGTCATGGTAATAGTGGTGGCGCTCTTAAAATTAACGGCCACCTCACCGGGATTGCCGACAACCAGGGGCAGAACATATCTTGCCGGACATAACTGACAAAAGGGTTGACGAAGATCACATGCCACTTCAGGGGCAAAGAAGGGAAAGGCGACCCAGAGAGGAACCAGAAGAGCAATAAAAAGAAAGGCCCACTTGATCCACCGTAACCTGTCACGAAACCGTTCGGAAAAACTTATGTATCCTACATGCAGTTTTCTCCGGATCAGATCCAGGACATCCTGAACAAATCCAAAAGGACAAATCCAGCCGCACCAGGAACGTCCCAAAATAACCACCAACAGCGAGAACCAAAGAAAATGTAAACCAAGCACTTTATAGCGCGCCCAGTCAGCCATGGCCAGGTTAAATTGCAGGTTTAACAAAAAACAGTCTCCGCCCCTCGACTGCCCCACATACGGACATGAGAGGGTAGGGAGGAAAAACCCCAGCGAGATTCCGATCGTCCCCCCTAGGAGCAAAACAAAAAACGAGATAACCTGCGTTGACCATCTCAGCCTGGTAATGCCCATAAGTCAGCCCTTTTTGATCCTGTAATTCTCAAACATAACCATGGTTGCCCGATCTCTTTGCTTTTTCCGGTAAACCACGCCCACTATGGCAACGATAATCAAGGCACCTCCTAACACGGCCCACAGCACAAACCCCCCGGACATACTGCGCCATTCATGTCGTGCCCTATAAACAGGCATAGTTAGACTTGCACAATGAAATTCCTTTCTAACCGCGTCATAATGAGCGATCACATATAAATATTTTTCACAGTATCTGCTTTCGCCGCTACTTTCTATGGGGGTAACCAGAAGCCTTCCCTGAGAATCGGTTGAAAGCGTCTTCTGCCATCCACCTTCGGTCATCACCGTAACCCCGGCATTTGGCAGTGGTTTCCCTCGATATGCAACCTTCATTTCATATTCATGATTTCTTGTTTGAAAAGTGCCTGCGTAAGAGACTTCCGGCCTTAAAATTAAAGGACCTATCTCAAGGGGAATTTTATCCGGGGCATCAAAAAAAACTCCTTGTTTACCTCCGCTGATTCCGTCACTTCTGCTATGAACAACAAACGATTTCGCATAGAGATGAGCTTTGGCCACTTCACCTCTGAAACCCATCTCCATTTCTCCAGCTTCGATATGACTGCTAACCAGATACCGCCCGTTTAAATCAAGACTTTGGGGTATTGTTACGATAAAATCGTCGTTCTCCCGAGTAAAGAGAGCCTGCGAAAAACCGCCGTTGGGATCTTTTACCCAGACTTCGGTTTTATTAAGGATCATTGATGGGTCCAGATTGTTCTTACCTTTTTGGGCTGAAGGAAACGTACCACAGCGCAAAGCCAGTTTTTTAGCCTCTCCCATGGCAATCCTGCGCAGCTTCCTCAATTTGTTCCTTTCTCTCCAGTCTACCCTGTCATAATCATAACCAAGGGCATAAATGTCCGCGTCTTTCAACTCCCACCATACGGAATCGACATGCATTGACGCACCGCATACGGAAGGCACTAATAGCATTAAAAATAAAACCCATGGGACACATAGTTTTTTACACATTACGCTGATGTTCTCAAGTAAGTTCAGATGTTGCATCCTTAGCTATTGAATTGGAAGTACCTTTGGATAATTGATTTTGCCCTGGCTTGGGATTGTTTTGTTAAACTTATTAATCAATATTTTCCGCTAATTTTCTAATATGTGAAACTCTCCGCCCACAGGGCGGGGCTTCCCGGTAAGGAATCGGAGATAGTGAGCTTTTGCGAACAATATGTTTGTTTTATATTGCGCCTCTTACCCCGCCTAAGAGGCGGGGCTTGCGTGTGCGCTCCCGGTCAACGCCTCCGCAGATTTTACAATGAAAGGCTTCCCGGTTCATCCCAGCTCCGCAGCACTCGCATGTTTTTTCCTCTTTTTGAGGGGCAGGGATTCCACCAACCACCTCACGGTATATACGGTAATAATAGAAATGTTCCTTGTTCCAGAATTTTATTGGAAAATTTTTCTTTCCATCTTCAAACTCTTCATCAACTACCCTTGATT
>JAUSPI010000174.1 GCA_030655775.1 Syntrophales bacterium | reverse complement strand
TTATCATTTTGGCGCATCTTTAAAGGATCTGGGTAAAAAATGGTTCGCCTTTTCCAAGTTTGATAAAGACGCATTTAAGCTTCTGGAGAGACTGGCGGGGGTTGTCAGTGAATAGTAACTGGAAGGAATGCAAGCTGGAGTGAAGGGATGAAGGGGTGGAATATATCATGCACATAGTAGAGGACAATTGGGACTAATGAGAATTGCTTGCAAAGAGGGGCTGTAATGTCAAAGACGACAGTGATTGTAGATGCATGTTGCCATGTAGCTAATGCGCATTTGCCAGGCCGAGCGGGCCGTGGTTATTGTGCGTGCGGTGTACTGATTATTGATGCATGTGGGCAAGAGTTAGAACATGCTAAATATTTGGGAGAGATGACTGTCCCGGAGGCAGAGTTTCAAGGATTGATATATGCACTTGATAAAGCATCGGAATGTACCAGACATGAAATAGAAGTTTGGATGGATAGCGAATTAGTTATCAAGTGGATGCGTAAGGAATATAGATTGAAAAAGGATCACATTAAACCTCTTTACGATAAGGCGGAGACACTATCAAGACGATTTCAATCAGTAGAATTCTTTCATCATAGCAGAAATACGGTAAATGCGAAACGGGCTGATAGAATTGCAGCGACAGAATATGATAAACACCACAAACCAGATAAAGCAGGCGGAAAATGAATAGGATGAAAGTATTGTTGTCGATTAAACCGCAATTTGCCGAAATGATATTTTCCGGAACAAAAAAATACGAGTTCCGTCGTTCTGTTTTTAAGAATCCTGATGTGAAAACCATTGTTGTTTATGCGTCTTTTCCTGTGCGGAAAGTTATCGGCGAGTTCGAAATAGGAGCGATCATTAACGACGAATTGGCGGCATTATGGGAACAAACAAAGGAGTATGCCGGTATAAACGAGGATTATTTTTTTAAGTATTTCTCGAATAAAGAATATGGCTATGCCATCCATATAAAGAATGTAACAAAATACAGAAAAGCATTGTGCTTGCGTGAAGACTTTAATGCTACACCGCCGCAGTCTTTTATGTATTTGAACACGGAGACGGTATGAGTGAGTGGAAGGAATATCGTTTTTCTAAATTTGTAGAAATAAGCCCGTCAGTAACGCTGGAACCTGGGGCGATATGTTCTTTCGTTGAAATGGCAGATTTAAAAGATGGAAATAAATTTTGTGAACCATCTACAGTTAGACCCTTCAACAGTTCGGGCACAAGATTTCAGGAAAGAGACACTCTTTTTGCACGGATTACTCCTTGTCTTGAAAATGGCAAAATATGCCAGGTTAGAAGTCTTCTTGATAGTAAAGGTTTCGGTTCAACAGAATTTCATGTTTTCAGAGGCAGAGAAGGACTTTCTGATATTGACTTCGTTTATTACTTGTCACGGTGGTCTGATGTTCGTGATTTTGCAGAAGCAAATTTACATGGTACTTCTGGACGGCAAAGGGTACCACGTGAATCATTTGATAGTTTGTTCTTAAATCTTCCTGACTACAATGAACAGCGCGCCATTGCAGGTGTGCTTTCCAGTCTTGACGACAAGATCGACCTTCTGCACCGGCAGAACAAAACGCTGGAAGGAATGGCCGAGGCCCTCTGGCGGCAGATGTTTATGGAAGAAGCTAATCCGGGGTGGATTAGAAAGCCTCTCGGTAGCTTTTTTCCAATCAAGACAGGTAAAAAAGACGCAAACTACTCCGCTGAAGATGGGCAATATCCGTTTTTTACATGTTCACAAAACACGCTTAATTCCCCTGATTATTCATTTGATGGCCATGCAATACTTCTTGCTGGTAATGGCGATTTCAATTTAAAGCGCTATAATGGCAAATTTGAAGCATATCAACGAACATATGTATTAATTCCACATAATGAATTAGAAGTTGGCTTTCTATATTACGGAATGCGTCATCATCTTGATGATATTACTATGGGATACAGAGGATCTGTGATCAACTTTATAACAAAAGGAATGATCGAAAACTTTCAACTGCCTATCATGCCAGACACAAGCATATTCCATGAAGCTTGCAGACGGTTTAATGAGATAAATGGTAAAATAGATTCAAACGACGGACAAATTCGCACACTCTCCCGCCTCCGCGACATGCTCCTCCCGAAATTGATGTCCGGCGAAGTAACGGTGAAGCTATGAATAATTTCAGTCTATCCGACCTCATATCCCTTGCCGAATCCGTTACGCTGGAATGCAAAGCCGCGCAAGGACGCGATGGGAAAGGAGAACTCCCTGCCAGTTTTTGGGAAACATACTCCGCAATGGCCAACACAAATGGCGGTGAAGTGTATCTTGGCATTGAAGAGAAGCCGCCGGGAGTATTTCGTGCTCTGGGAATAAAAGATCCGGAAAAACTGCAAAAATCCCTTTGGGATACAGTGCATGCAAAAACGAAAGTTAACCGAAATATCCTCAGTGCTTCAGATATACAGGTTATTGCCGTTGACGGGAAAAAGGTTATACAAATCAACATTCCCCGGGCACGCCGTCAGGACAGACCTATCCACCTTGGAACAAATCCCTTCGGCAATACGTACCTGCGTCGCCATGAAGGTGATTATAAGGCCGGCGATGAAACAATCAGGCGCATGATTGCCGAAAGTATTGAAGATTCCCGGGATGACCGTATTTTAGAAAACTTTGGCCTTGATGACCTTGAAAAAGAAACAATTGCCGCTTATCGTAACCGTTTTTCAGCAGTTAAACCCGATAGTCCGTGGCTTAACCTTCCTGCCGAAGAATTCCTTAATAAAATTGGCGCCGGTGGTATAGATCGCACAACGGGGAAAAGCGGACTCCGTGCCGCCGGTCTGCTGATGTTTGGCAGATTTGATACCATTCGGGACGCATTCCCAAATTATATGGTTGATTACCAGGAACGCCCCGAATCCAAAGCTGAAGTCCGCTGGGTTGACAGGCTGGTTCCGGACGGCACATGGTCCGGCAATCTCTATGATTATTTCCAAAAGACCTATCGGAAGTTGACGGCGGATCTTAAAATCCCTTTCCAATTGCGAAAAGGCATGCGCACCGATGATACGCCCGTCCATGAAGCCATTCGCGAGGCCCTGACGAACACCTTGATCCATGCCGATTATACGGGCCGGGTCTCTATCTTGGCCGTCAAAGGGCCGGACATGTTCGGCTTCAGAAATCCCGGCCTGATGCGTGTTCCCGTTGAGCAGGCCGTCCACGGCGGCATCAGCGATTGCCGCAACCGTCGCATTCAGGATATGTTTCGGTATGTCGGTTTTGGAGACCATGCCGGATCGGGCATTCCCAAGATTTATCGGAACTGGAAGGCGCAGCATTGGCGTTTGCCCCTGCTCTACGAAGACGCCACACATGAGCAGACACTGCTCGAGCTCCGCATGATCAGCCTGTTTCCCGAGCAGAGCGTGAAAATGCTCGATGAGCTTTTCGGTGAGCGATTCAGGAAACTGCCGGAACTCGAAAGGGTTATCCTGATCACGGCTGCTACGGAAGAAAGGGTGCATCATGGGCGCATCAAAGAAATTGCTTCCGATCATCCCAAAGATATCACAGCCGCTCTTGCACACCTGGTTCAGGAGGGCATGCTTATCAAGGAAGGGGAGACACGCGCCAGTGTATACTATCTTCCCGGTCAGAAACCGGTAGAGCTGCCGCTGTCTTTTCTGGAAAAGCATGATGCGGAGTCCCCAGATTTGAACGGGAGCTCCCCATATTTGGGGACCAACTCCCCAGATTTAAGTGAGAGCTCCCAAGGTTTGATCGGGAACTCCCAAGGTTTGAGCGAGAGCTCCCATGATTTGAATGGGAACTCCCATGATTTGAGCGGGAACTCCCATGATTTGACGAAAAAACTTGCTTTAATTCTTGCCTCTTTTGGGCTGGAAAAAGTCCCTGGCAAGATGAAGCAGGATGCCATGCGAGAACTTATTATGCGGCTGTGCGATGACTCTTTTGTCAAACTGCATGATTTGTCAGAATTATTAGGCCGTGGTCAGACATTTATTCAGCAGCACTATATTTCGGCAATGCTGTCCGAAGGCCTTCTTGAATTAAAATACCCTGAAAACAAAAACCATCCGAATCAAGCCTACCGGAGAAAAAGATGACCGCCTTCACCGAATCCGAAATCGAGATCTTCTCCCTTGACGAACTCAAAG
>JAUSPI010000173.1 GCA_030655775.1 Syntrophales bacterium | reverse complement strand
TGGCTCCGCTCAAGCAAGCCAATTAAAGAATATTAAAAAGACCAAAAACAAACCACTTATAGCAACACTAAAACGGAACGGCACCTAATTTTTTAAAACGATGGGAGGAATGTGAATAAGACATTTATTGTTCTGGCAAATTCTATCCGTAGTGGGTTCCGGTGCATTGCTGGCCGCGAAACCACCGAACAGAAGGACCATTTGATGATTGGTCCATGGATTCGTCCCGTCTCTCCGCAGGGAGAGGGTGAGGTTCGTCCCCAAGAAAGTTTGTGCGCTGATGGAACGCAGCCGGCGGTTCTTGATGTTGTGCGCACCACTCTGGTCGCCAAACAGGACTGCCCCCACCAACCCGAAAATTACATACTTGATACATCTCAAAGATGGGAAAAGTTGAGAACGTTTCCTCGTGATAACCTCAGCTATCTTGAAGAGCACCCGGTAAACCTCTGGCTGTCGCAGGCGGATGGGCATACTGATAGGATACACCCTGACGAAGCAATAACATCAGTTCAACCGTTTCAATCTCTGTATCTAATTCGTCCACAAGGATTGAAATTCAAAATTTGGTACGATGGTGTTTACAATAAAAAACAACGCAGAGCTATCTTTACCTACAATGGTGTAGAATATAACTTGGCAATAACCGACCCGACCGTAGATACCAAGTACTTCCAACCGTTTCCAACTCTTAATCTGCCGCCTCGCGAAATAGCCCCGGCTGACTCAACCAGGTGCTTCATCGTCGTTAGCCTTGTAGCGCCATTTCATGATGGCTACCATTACAAATTGGTAGCTACAATCCTTGAATATTGAAATATGCAAACGATCTATACAGTTGGCCATTCAAATCACACACCAGACACCTTCCTTGCCCTTCTAAAGCGCCATGAGATCACTGCAATTGCCGATGTCCGGTCTGTCCCATACAGTCGCTTTGTGCCCCAATTCAACAAGGACAACTTCTCCGCACGCCTTCAGCGTACTGGTATCATTTATGTCTTCCTGGGTTTTCAACTCGGAGCGCAACCTAACAACCACGACTGCTACAACAATGGCAAGGTTGATTTTAGGCGACTTTCCCAAAAGACAGATTTCCGGGATGGACTAACACGCATTCGCAAAGATGCCGCGCAGTTCAATCTGGCATTATTGTGTACAGAGAAGGACCCAATTTTCTGTCACAGAATGGTCCTTATTTGTCGGCATCTGCGTGATTCAAACACAGTCATTAAGCACATTCTCGAAGACGGTGAACTTGAAGATAACCGGGATTCCGAATCCCGCCTTCTCAAGTTGCTTCATATGCCCCAAGTTAATTTGTTCGAGACGTCAAGTCAAATTATTGAAGAAGCCTATGACCAACAAAGCGACAAAATCGCGCATCATGATACGGAAGCTTCACAGGGCGTCGAAATCGCGTATGTGTGAAGGAGACCATAATGCCTATTAAGTTGTTCACCATTGGATTCACAAAAAAAAATGCAGAGAAATTTTTTACCGCACTACGAAAGGCGCAGGTTAAGAGAGTCCTCGACATTAGATTGAATAATGTTTCCCAACTGGCTGGTTTTGCCAAGCGCGATGACTTGAGGTTCTTTCTGAAGGAAATCTGCCATGCCGAGTACTTACATCTTCCGCAATGTGCCCCAACGAAAGATATTCTAAACGAGTACAAGACGAATGGGGGAAGCTGGCAAGCGTATGTGGACAGATTTATCCCTCTCATCCGTTCGCGTAGAATTGAAACCATTTTGACTCCCGATCTTCTTGACTACGGGTGTCTGCTTTGCAGTGAACCGACTCCGGAACAGTGTCACCGGAAATTGGTGGCTGAGTATATGAAAGAGAAGATATCTAATCTTACAATCATTCATTTATGAAAAACCCGGCATCAAAAAGTGTATTGCTTAAAAGTGGTACAACGGATGAGATTGTCACGCAATTCCTCCACACTGTGAACCATGGACGGACCATCAGAGAACAAAAAAATTCGTAAATGTAGGGGAGGGGTTACATCCCCTCCCTCATTGTCATTCTGAGCGTAGCGAAGAATCTATTCTCTTATCCCCTCCCCTTAGCTGCCAACTGGAAACCCCAGATGTAGAGAAGAAGCGTAACAACTCCGCCGACCCACGAAAGCCCGACCGGAAACGATAATGTCCCGATTTTCACCGGCAATTGAAGCGCGGCTCGTATGAGATGCAGTATAGCGACAACTCCGAAGATACAACCGGAAATGTAAAGATACGCCTGATGCGTCATCTTTCCTCCCGAATTTTCTGCTATAATTCCTGCAAAATTTCGGATAGTAAACATATTAGGTAAACGGAAAATATTTAACGGAGTCATTGTTGCTGAACCCTCACTTTTGATGATAAGGAGATGTAAGTTCCCTAAAATAAACTGACCAACGATTTACGGTCTGTTTTGTAGTCAAAAAAGCTGTGTCACCATATTCCTGGTTTTCAAGCAACACTAGACAAGAATCCATGTCTTTTAAAAACTTTTTAGGAAATCCTTTTACTGGCGTAATATATTGGTAACTACTCTTCATTTGCAACAACAAATTTTTGAAAAATTTTAACGTGCTTTTCTTCTCAAGTACCGTAGCAGCCGTAGCAGTAGAAAACATACCCCTAAATGTAATTAAAGACGTTTCCAAAACAGAAAGCGTAGTGCCGAAAGAGCACGCATTCCATACGGGTTTATCAAAACGTAGCTGAAGTTCTTGATACATTCTATCTCTTAATTTTAAAAAGTCCTTTTGTGGGGGCATCCGGGTATCGTCAACAGAAGATATTTTCATAAGCTTCCACATTTCTTGTTCAAATTCTTCTCCGAGGTTCAAAGCTCTAACGGAAGCCGATACCCACGGAGCCAGGCGCTCAAAATAGTAGGTTGTGTCCATTGATTTACGAGGAGTGTCACTATAGAGAAGAGCAACGACTGCCATATACGAACCAATTATATAAGCATGTTTGCACTCACGGGCAAGTTTGTCTTCAACTGCAATTCGCCTCTGACGAATATCATCAATAGAGCGAAAAAAGCCGACGATAGAGAAAAAAACGGTGACAATTTTAATCAAATTTATAGCAGCAATTTTCAGAATTGTCCGCTTCGACCTACCTTTTCGGTTTTTTTTCATCTGCACTCCTTATTGCTTCTACGATTTTCTCTGTGGTTTCCATGATTGCTTATTCTTCCGCAAAATAGTCGGAGTCGATACGCTTAAGTTCAAAGGCTTTTGTTTTTGTAACACCAATGTCGGAATCAATCATTAATTGGGCTAAATTTTCGCCGTTAATAAGCACAACACGGCTCTCAATTTTTTTGGCATAATCTTGAGCTTCTTTTGAAAAATCTGAAGTAGTGATAAAAATTCCTTTTTTAGCTTTTTGACCCTGCAAAGCACCTACAAATTTCTGAATTTCGGGGCTACCCACATTTCCTTCCCATCTTTTCGCCTGAATATAAATGGCGTCTAAACCTAATTTATCTTCTTTGATAATGCCGTCTATTCCTCCGTCACCACTTTTGCCGACAGCCCTACCCGCATCCTTAATAGAACCACCGTAACCCA
>JAUSPI010000172.1 GCA_030655775.1 Syntrophales bacterium | reverse complement strand
TGGAGCAGGTGATTATTCTCGATATTCAGAAGGCCCTTCTTGACAGGACGCTGCGCTTTCCCAAGGCGTTTTTTGACAGAAACAAGACGGGCTATCTCATGTCACGGCTTTCCTCCGATGTAGAGGAACTGCGCTGGTTTTTCTCCGGTACTATTGTTTACATGATCAGCAATGTGCTTCGATTCATCGGCGGCCTGGGATTTCTGTTCTATCTTGAATGGAGACTTGCCATCGGGGTTGTCTTCGTTATTCCCGGACTTTTTTATAGTATTCGCTTTTTTTCCGGGAAGATCCATATTTTGAGTCATGAGAGTAT
This sequence comes from Syntrophales bacterium, assembly GCA_030655775.1. Classification (NCBI taxonomy): domain Bacteria; kingdom Pseudomonadati; phylum Thermodesulfobacteriota; class Syntrophia; order Syntrophales; species Syntrophales bacterium. The sequence goes on along the minus strand of JAUSPI010000172.1, from coordinate 8,471 downwards.
GGAGCAGGAGGCCAATGTGTCAAGCCGTCTTCAGGAGTCACTTACCTCTGTTCCTCTGATTAAGGCATTTTCTGCTGAGGATCGTGCGGGAAAAAACATTGTAGCCGAATTGAAGAAGGTCTTTCAAATATCACTGGAAGAGTCAACAGTCAGTTCAGTGGCCGGTCTGGTGATCAATTCCATGCCGTGGTTTGCCAAGGGCGCTGTCCTGGCATTAGGGGCCTACTGGGTTATTAATGGTCAGTGGACCCTTGGTTCTCTCCTTGCCTTTCTGGCATATCTGGGCTACGTCTTCGGGCCGGCGCAATTTTTAGCCTCAGCGAATCTTCAGCTCCAGAAGGCGCTTGCCGCCCTTGAGCGAGTGTCCGCACTTTTCGATATCACTATTGAGGAGAATGTGGGTGTTGGCAGGAAGGTTGAGAAATTGGCAGGAAAGATTGAGTTCAGGGACGTTTCTTTTTCTTACGATGAGCGTGAACCGGTGCTCGAAAATGTTTCCCTTGTAATAGAACCGGGAGAGCGGGTTGCCCTTGTGGGGCCAAGCGGTGTGGGAAAGACGACCCTTTTAAGCCTTGTACTCTGTTTCTACAGGCCTGTTTCCGGTGAAATTTTCTTTGATAATCTGCCGGTGTCGGATTGCGAGGTGAGTTCCCTGCGGAGCCGGATTGGTTATGTTTCCCAGAGTGTACTGCTTTTGTCCGGCACTATCGCTGAAAATCTCTGTTACGGCAATCCCGAGGCAAAGAAAGCGGACATTATCAAGGCCGCCGAAACAGCCGGCATACATGATTTTATTGAAAGTCTGCCGGCCGGCTATGAAACCTTGATCGGCGAAAAGGGGATTAATCTGTCGGAAGGGGAAAAACAGAGACTGGCTCTCGCAAGGGCGCTCATCAAAAATCCCGATATCCTTGTGCTGGATGAACCGGCCTCCGCACTGGACAGTGTGACGGAAAGATCAGTCTTTCAGTCGCTTCCCGACCTTATACAGGGCAAGACCCTTATAGTAGTTGCCCACAGGCTCTCCACCATAGAGCATTCCGATCGTATTTTCCTTTTGAACGAGAACAGACTCGTTGCGATCGGCAGCCATCAGACGCTTCTGAAATCAAGCGATTATTATCGCTTTCTGGTTGCCTGCCAGCAGACGGACGGCAGTTCGTTTTGAGACCATTGAAAAATACGCATAGTGTCATTGCGAACGAACGTGAAGCAATCTCAAATTGTCTGTAATTACGAGTAGATTGCCGCGTCGCGTTGCTCCTCGCAATGACCAGGAAAGTGGTTATGTGAAGCTCTTATTCTGTAGGAAGGTCTTTTTCGGAAACAGCGGCTGTGACGTATAAAACGGGGTGTTCTTCAAGTTTGATTACGGTTTTGCCGGGCACTTTCTTTCCATGGATGTCGAAGATAAATTTGATAGTTGGTTTCAGGGGATGACTCTTGCTGGTTGCGACAACTTTGCCTATTTCCATATTATTAAGCCTGACATAGCTTCCGATGGGGAAAATGCCTATTTCATTAAGAAATGCTTTGATTATCTTTGAAGAAAACATGGTATTTTTTGATTCAACCAGTTCTTTAATTGAAACATGCTGTTCGAATGCTTTTCTGTAAGGTCGGTTGTTAATCATGGCATCAAAGGTATCAACCAGCCCCATTATTTTTGCGTATTCGCATATCTCATCTTCCTTTAACTGTGCGGGATAACCACTGCCATTTTCTCTTTCATGATGTTCATAGGCTACCCGGGGCAGCATAGGGTGTTCAGTCTGAAAACGAGACAGAATATCTTTCCCGAATTCGGTATGCTTTTTCATAATATCTAACTCGGATTCTGTCAGGTTTCCTCTTTTTTCCAATATGTTCTCCGGTACTTTGAAGAACCCTATATCGTAGAATAGCGCAGCCAGTCCAAGTTCAAGGAGTTCTTTCTTGGAAAATTTCATGCCTGTTCCAATCTTGAGACTGCTTGTCATGACATTAATCAGATGCAGAATCAAGTAGTCATTTTGATTATTATAATCATTAAGGGCTGTTGATTGGTAAAATTTTTCAATCAAATCGGGCGTATTTATGATGTGCTTGACGATATCAACGGCCGGACTGATGTCAAAGTCTTCATCATTTTTGACCAGTCTCTGGACTTCCTTGAGATAAGCCACGATGGTTGCATGAAGTTTTTTCATGTATTCAGCGTCTTTTTGTGCAGGCAGGGCGTTTAATTCTGAAGATGTGCTAAATTCCTTTAAGGTACTGAAACGTAAAGAATCATCTGCTTTTTTGGTATCTATGGGATATTTGGGGTCGCCCCTCCCACTTTTTTTGATGTCTTTTTTTATGATGTCAGAATATCTTACCATAGGAGTATCGGTTCCATTATGTTAACAGTCTCGTAAAAAGTCTTAAAATGTGTCCTTTGTCATGCTGAACTTGTTTCAGCATCTAAACATTTCAATAAGTTAGGGACCCTGAATGATCCTGAAACAAGTTCAGGACATGATTCAGGGTGACAATAAAAGACTTTTTACGAAAGCATCATTATGTTAACTTGTTTAACAAAATTTCAAATTCCACATACGGCAAGTTTCTCTTTCGCACCCAACCCAGCCGCTTTTCTACCCTAAAATCAATGCGTCACAAGCCCCATAATGGGTAGATTTCGAAACATTTGCAGGATTTACTAATATTTTACCTTGCAATAACTGAAATAATAAATGATAAGATGTTTAAATTCAAGATAAATATTGCTTTTTTCATATTTTTTGATTTAATGAAAAAAATTTGTGTTTATGCTCAGGTATATATTTAAAGTTAAATAAGACTTAATTCGTAAAAAGTAATAAACTGCATCATTTGTCATCCTGAACTCGTTTCAGGATCTCACTTGTTTCAGCATCTAATTATTTCAGTAAGTTAGAGACCCTGAATGATCCTGAAACAAGTTCAGGACATGATTTTGGGTGACAAAAAAAGACTTTTTACGAGTGCATCAGACTTGATAAAGAGTTTAAGGGGAAATGGCGCGATGTTTTGCAGGACAGTAAATATAATTTTAGCATTGTTTATAGGTTTCTCTGTTATGTTTATTTCATCGTGTACCTTCGAGGCAAGGGGTATACCGGTGAAGGAATTCAGGCCTACAAAGGCAGCTGAAGAAGCAGATATGCAGCGGAAAAAAGAGATGGAAAAAGAAGTTGCCCGGATGAGCCAGGTTACGGAAAACAGTGTGTTTACAGAGAGACGGGGTGTTCCCGAGTACAAGATAGGCCCTGGTGATGTTCTAATCATTACTTTCTGGGAGGGAGCCAAATCTGTACCGTATACCACTTTAGTCAGGCCGGATGGAAAGATATCCTATTCCTATATGGACGACATTCAAGTAGCAGAACATACTTCCCATGAGGTGGATGAAATACTGACGAATGCGCTTAAAAAATATATAAGAAATCCGAGGATTGATGTTGTGGTTAAAGAGTATAGAAGCAAAACCGCCCTTCTGTTCGGACAGATTAACCGTCTTGATACGTCAATTGCCGGTATTGGTACCGGTCCCGGAAAGTATCCTCTAACGGGCAAAACGAGAATACTTGACTTTATCGTAATGGCAGGAGGACCAATTTCAGGTGAGGAATTTGCGAATGCGGATCTCAGGCGTGTGGAAGTGGTGAGAAGTGGGAAAAGCTATACAGTCAACCTGTACAAGGCAATGTTCCAGGGGGATGTAAGTCAGAATGTTGTTATGGATGATGGCGATCTCGTAACGGTCCCGGAGCTTCCAACTTACGGAGAGAGGGTATATGTCTTCGGAGAGGTAGCAACCCAGGGAATATACAGGCTCAAGGATGCATATGATCTTCTGGCGGCTGTATCCAAGGCAGGCGGCACGACCAGGGTAGCTGTGGATTCGGATATAAAAATCATCAGGGGCTACGAGGAAGATCGGGAGAACCCGATTATACTTTCTGCAAATCTTGATGAAATATTGAAAAAGGGAGACATAGCCCAGAATGTGTCCCTTCAGAATGGTGATGTGGTTTATGTTCCAAGAACGGCTATAGGCGACATTAATGAATTTATATTAAATACCACGCCGCTTCTGGATTATCTGCTCTATCCTGACAAGTACAGAGATGCATATTTTAATCCGGACACCATGCTTCGTTTTAAGAAGATTGATTAGGATTTTGAACTTGCGAATCATTGATGCATTCGTAAAAAGGCTGTCATTCCCGCGTAGGCGGGAATCCATAGAGGGCTAAACACTTGAAAAGACTGGATTCCAGTTTTCACGGGAATGACAAAATTGTGCATATTTCGACTTTTTACGAGTCCATCAATCATTTGTCAACTTTAGAAGGGTTTTCAATATGGCAAAATATGATTTGAACCTCAGAGATTACTGGCGTGTTCTCAGAAAGAGAAAGTTTATTATCGTCTTTACCACGGTTGCTTTGGGGGTTTTCAGTTTATTGCTTTCGATTCTGGCACAGCCTGTCTATTTGTATCAGGCAACTGCCAGCGTAAAGGTTGAGCAAAGCGGTTCCGTCACGGGGCTTTACCTCCAGACAGTTTCCTGGTCTCAGACGGATTATATGCAGACCCAGTCTGCCATAATAAAAAGCTATTATGTTATGGAAACGGCTGCAAAGAGACTCGGCCTTATACCCCCTGATCTTCCATCCGAAGAAGTGCGTGCTAATAAAAAGTATCAAAGTGTCATACTGGATCTGAGAAAAAATTTAGAGACGGAACAGGAAGGTTACAGCAATATCATAAATATACTGGCCACCTCGCAAGACCCAGTGTTTGCCCAGCGGGCAGCCAATACCATAGCCCAGGTTTACAAGGAACATCATGTCCTCGATCTTAACAAGAGAACAATTGAAGCGAAAAAGTTTATCGAGAGCCAGTTGACGACCGTCAAAGAGAGATTGAGAAATGCCGAAGAAGCAGTCAGGAAGTTCAGGGAAGAGAACAAACTGATTTCATTGAGTTCTCAAACCTCCACCATGCTGGGTCAGATGACAGCATTACAGGCAAATTATGAAAGGTCGTTGGAAAACTATAAAAAGATAAACAATATAGAAAAACTGCTTGAAAGGGCAGGGGACAGGCCACTGACTTCAAATACCAGTTACTATATTAGTGAGGCATCGAGTCTTTACCAAAGTCTCAATAACAGTCTCGTCAGCCTCATGTTGAAGAGGGATTCTCTGCTTCTCATATACACGGAGAATTATCCTGAGGTTGTAGAGATTAACAAGCAGATCCAAGAAATAGTGGTGAATATGAAAGCCCAGCTTTCCTCCCAGAAAAAGATCCTTGGAGAGAGCATAAAGAATCTGGAAAAGAACATTGATGAGATGGATAAGCAGATTAAGGTGCTGCCGGAGAAAGGATTGCAGCTGGCAAGGTTGGAACAAACGGTGGGTGTCAACAAGGAAGTTTATATCTTTTTAGAAAAGAAATATCAGGAAGTGCTTATAAAAGAGGCTGAAAAGATAGAAGAAGTACAGATAGTAAGGCCTGCCTTAGAACCGACCGAACCGATAAATCCGCCAAAAACAATGGCAACCGGTGCTGTTGGGACCCTTATCGGATTAATCCTGGGCATGGTCTTTGCCTTTGTGGTAGAGACTTTTGATACCTCTATAGCTGCCATCGAAGAGGTTGAAGAGATTACAGGTGTTAATGTTCTGGGGATTATCCCTCATGTCAGTATCCAGGAAATCAAGGAAACACTCCTCAAGGACAAGGAAAGTCCTGATGAGATGGATGACAAAACTGCAGAGAGGTATTCGAGGATCGTATCACATTTTGCGCCAAAATCGACGCTGGCGGAAAGTTACAGGGCACTCAGAACGAATTTGACCTTTGTCGGCCTGGAGAGTAATTTAAAGACTATTGTCTTTACCAGTTCTTCTCCCAGGGAAGGTAAAACTACGATAGTGGCCAATCTTGCTGTTACCATGGCTCAAGCCGGCAATAAAACCCTTCTTATTGACGGAGATATGAGAAAACCTATGATTGCCAATGTGTTTGGCATTGATCAGGTGCCTGGTCTGTCGGATATAATACTCGGAAACTATTCACTGGAAGATACGGTAAGGGGCATTACGGATATCATGACGGGGAAAATAAGTATGGAAGATATTATAAAAACCCCCGGAATGGATAACCTATACATTGTGACGAGCGGAACTTTGCCCCCTAATCCCGCTGAAATGGCCGGTTCTAAAAGAATTACAGAACTGATTGAACAGGTAAAATCCGAGTATGACATCGTTTTAATGGATGCCCCGCCGCTTCTTTCCGCAACCGATGCCGCTATTTATGGTTCCATGGTGGATGGTGTGGTTATCGTGTATCGTGTGGGAATAATTGGCCGGGCTGTACTGAAAAGGGCTAAAGCACAGCTCGATAATGTCAGGGCAAAGGTCATTGGTATTGTTCTTAACGGCCTGAAAGCGGAGGTAAGTCCTGATTTTACCCGTCAGGATTATTACAATTATTACTATTACGGTGAAGGAAAAGGCGAGGGAAGGCAGAAAGAATCATTTTGGGATAAATTACTGTCGATTCCTGGCCGCATGTCCGAATGGCTCCCAAGAAAGAAATAGGATGTGCAGATTATTCTGGCGGCTTATTGTTTTTGATGACCTCGTAAAAAGTTGAAAAAGACGTCATTGCGAGCGGAGCGAAGCAATCTTGTGCACCATAACTGGCTGTATTCATTAGATTGCTTCGTCGCTACGCTTCTCGCAATGACCCGGTTCGCGACTTTTTACGAGTCCATCGTTTTTGATGATCTCGTAAAAAGTTGAATTTCTATTGTTTTGTCATTCCCGCGGAAGCGGGAATCCAGTAATTGCTTATGGTTACGTAAGTGGCCTTTGGTATTATTTTTGATTTAGGGACTTTTTTACTATGCCATGATTTTGGGCGCAGGATTTTTATTAGCTAGCGGATGCTTAAAGCATGGGTGAGAAACGTAAATACAAGAAGGTGAAAAAGAAAAAATACACTTTCAAGAATGAATTACGATATCTGGTTATAATCACCTTTGTTTGTCTTATACTGGGTTTTGTTCTGGCTTTTGTCACCGGCAAGGTTCCGTCTTTTCTGGATGGAACGATTCAAAAGCAGGGAGATCGGATAGTTGCCGAAAAGGTGAACGATGTTGAAAAGGAAATGCCGCAGAAGGATAGGAAATAAAGCATTAATGATATTGTCAAAAAGTATAAAGACAAGGCAAAAGGCTATAAATAAAAGTTAGAATTAATAACTCCCCCTTCCTCAAAGCGAGATCGCTGTAAATCTCCCCCTATTGTAAAGGGGGAGATCAGGGGGATTTTAATTTATTTCCTCCATACATTAACATGGCAAGCACTTTGTAGTCTCCCGGCAAAATGATAAGAACAGAAAATGGACAAATCGAAGCAAAATCAGCATTCCTTTTACTTGCCCTCGTTATCTTAGCAGCCCTTGGCGGTCTCCTTATTGCCAAAGCATCCATATACATATCCCTGCTCATAATAGCGATTTTTGTACTTATTGTTACAGGTTTCTTGAGTGCGGAAGCAGCGCTGTATCTTCTTATCGTGTCCATGCTCCTCAGTCCGGAGTTTATAGTGGGGGATCTGTTGGGCAGAGGAACAGGTGAGCGAGGCGTTACCATTCGATTTGATGACCTCCTGCTGGTGGTTATAGGCTTAGGCTGGTTTGCAAAAAGTGCCATGAAAAAGGAGCTGGGTCTTTTTCTGGAGACCCCGTTGAACAGGCCGATTCTATTCTATATTGTTGTCTGTCTTATATCAACCTTGATTGGATTTGCAATGGGCAGGCTTAATCTGAAGACGGGGCTATTTTTTGTTTTAAAGTATTTTGAGTATTTTATCGTATATTTTATGGCGGTAAATCACCTAAGAGACAAGGAGCAGATTAAGCGTTTTGTTATGGTCATGCTGGCGGTTTGTCTGGTTATTTGTGTTATTGCGATACTGCAGATACCTGCCGGCGGCAGGGTGACGGCGCCGTTTGAAGGTACGGTTGGTGGTGAGCCGAATACACTTGGCGGGTATCTTGTTTTAATGCTTTCGATCACTCTTGGGCTTCTGGTAACATCGGATTCGATGAAGCGAAAAACATTTTTGGGTGTCCTGGTGATCTTGATTGCAATCTCGCTTTTAGCAACACTTTCCAGAAGTTCCTGGCTGGCAATGGGGCCTATGCTGCTTACACTGATCTACTTCAGCAAGAGGAGGCTGGTGATTGTTGTTCCCCTGGTCATTATTACGTTAATTCTACCGCTTATTATTCCTCATGCAGTGAAAGAAAGAGCGCTGTATACAGTTACTCAGAGAATGCACGCAGGGCAGGTAGAAATAGCTGGCATAAGGCTTGATACATCTTCTTCTGCGAGGATAACTTCATGGAAAAATATTCTGACAAAGGATTTTATAAAACAT
>JAUSPI010000171.1 GCA_030655775.1 Syntrophales bacterium | reverse complement strand
TTAAATGTTCAATTATCCGGAAAGACAAAATATAGCCCTGATTTATGGCGCATTATCCCCACTGCTTAAGGCACACCTACGCCACGACTAATATTGACAAACTGGGGCTTTGTTTATCGCCATATTTTATCCAGGGCAGACTTCGCCATTCAGACTTAGCCACAACCATAAAAATATACGTCCAAAATAATCCCCTCTTGGCAAAACAGAACCATATTGCGAATATTCAACAAGCACGGGGACTCAATAACAACCCTCCGGCTACATCAGATAGCATTACCTTGCCTACGGGAGACGTAAGACCTACTGACTTTTCAATGCCTGAAGCAGAAGCGGTAAAGGCTCTTCGCTCTTACGGAATATCAACTAAATCATTACGGGCATATGCAGAGACCAATAAAATAATGGAAAAGAAAACCAAAAAGGTATTTTATTCGCGGTCATATATTGTAGACTTATCCCGGAACTGGCTGACCAAGCAACAGGTGATGAAGAAGTTGAATTTTGGTGGCAGCCGTTTCTATGTTTGGAAAAAAGCCAGGGGAATAGAACCTGTTGTAATTGGGAAGATCAGTCTAGTGAAAGCGTCGGATGTTATTGAGGAATTAAAGAAATGATTAGCCATGAGGACCATTGGATGAAAGAAATGGTCGGATAAAATGTCTTATAAATGTTACATTAGCTTTTCAATAGTTTACAGAAAAATAGACCGTGTAAAAAATGGTCGGATTGAGGGGTCCAGTTCGGGTCCAAAAAGTCGTGAGTTCAAATCTCACCGCCCCGACCCTCTTAAAAATGGTCGCCATTAGTCCGATGGCGACCATTTTTTTCCTTATCCTGCCCCTGCTTCGCCCAAGAGGCTACGCAGGGCACAGCCATATTTTCCTCACGCGACCCGGCGTAGTTCGCCGCCCCGAAACGAAGCCGTGGCGATTCTGAAAATTTTTAGTCAACCAGGGCTGTTTGGGCAGTTTTGGGCATGAGGACCATTTGAAGGGGTAATGATTTTCAATCAATCTGAATAATCTGCCCTGGTTTAATCCTCTGGAGTGTTTTCAGGACGGCAGGTATGAGTGGTTGAATATCGTCGAATCGGTTGGTTCTGGCACTTAAAACAATTACAGCGATTTTGACCGACTTCAAGTTCTGCTGAAAGACAAGGTTCTGGTCAACCGTAATAAAAACATCAAAATCATCTTTAATGGCTTTAAGCAAAGCGCCGTTAAGTAATCCATTCAGCCGAATCTGTTGAACCGTCCAGACTTTATGACCGGCAAGAGCATTGGCAAGACGACGGGGAAGGCATTCGTCAATAACGACTTTCATATTTACACCGTCGCAAGGAGTTTTTCCTTGGCGACTTCTAATACCGCTACAACCTGTTTATGAGTCACTGTGGGAAAATCATCCAAAAACGTCTCAATTGAATCATCTGCCTCCAGGTAATCCAGAAGCGTCTGAACCGGTACGCGGGTTCCCTGAAAAACAGGTGTTCCACCGAGAATTCCTACATTGGAGATAATAATATTGGGCATATATTTTTTCATGCATTGATTGTCTCAAATAATCAATAATAATCAAGACAAAAACGACAGACAAACGTTCCTTAATATTCATACGAATTTTTCTCTTGCCCTGCCCATTTATTCTGATTCCAAAAAAATGGTCATCCAAGCCCCTCTGCCCCATTTTTGGGCATGAGCTCTACCCCATATGCCCTAATTAATTTTTAAAAATGCCTGTGGAGCGTCAAAACAATTCCGTGGGGTTCAGATAGGGCGAGGGATTACAGGGCTTCTACGGGCAAATCTTCCATGCCGACCATAATCCGATATTCTTCTGGTCGCCGTTTTTCCGTGTTGACTTCTACTTGGGCGGGTATAGCCTTGAATCCAAGAATGTATTGTCCCTGGGCAACGGCCGGTGTTCGCGGGTATAATCGAGTAATCTGATAATTTGGGATAAGCCGACCATGAAGCGGCGCCATAATAACAAGTTGGGGCCAGAGCAACATGAATAAACTTAGTCAATGTGACTCCTAGTTTTCTATTTTTCCTACTAGTTTTCCTTGCTGTTTGTGGATAATGTAAACCATGGCCTTTCAGGAAGAAATTCAAATCAGTACAAGCGGGCACGAAGACATACATGACATCACCAGCAAGGTTTCCAAAATTGTGGAGCGGTCTGGAATCCAGACAGGCGTTGTTCATGTTTTCAATGTGGGAAGTACCGGTTGTATCGGAACAATAGAGCTTGAGCCAGGCTTGGCGCGCGATCTTCCCGAGATACTGGATAAGCTCATGCCCCCCAGCCGCGCATACGGGCATGAACAGGCATGGCACGATGGTAATGCTCACTCCCACCTCCAGGCGACATTGATGGGACCTTCTCTGACTATGCCCATAAGCAAAGGACGCCTCGTGTTGGGTACCTGGCAGCAGATATTTCTTCTTGAGTGTGATGTAAAACCTCGTTCGCGAAAGATTATTGTTACTGTGCAGGGAAATTAAAACAGGTGGTAAAGACTATGAATCAAATCACAGTAGAACACAATCCAAGCGAAGAACGGTTGAAAGAATTGGGAGTATTGGGCTGGCCTGTCTGGACAAAGGAAGCATCCGAATTCCCGTGGAGCTATGATAGTCAGGAAACGTGCTATTTTCTCGAAGGTGATGTTGTTGTTACTCCTGACGGCGGCGAGCCAGTAGAAATGGGCAAAGGTGATCTTGTTACATTCCCAGTTGGAATGTCATGTACATGGAATATTCGCAAAGACGTTAAGAAGCATTACACCTTTGGGTAAGCGAGAAGGAAAGGTGTCAGTCCTTGCATGGTTGCAAAATTTAGCCGGGCGGTCGGGACAGCGCATCCGTTATGCGCAAGAAGGAGAAAAGAGATAATGAAAACTTCTGTAATATTCTTAAGTATAGTGGGACTATTGTTGACAGGATGGCAATCCCGATGTTCGGCAAAGGATTCTAAAAAGGAAAGAGGCCCAGATATGAAAAGTTCCCAGCAAAGTGTTTCCGTGAACCATGAATGGGGCACACTCAAAGAGGTCGTTGTCGGCAGAGGAGAGGATATGGTTCTACCCAGCTATTGTGATGCGGTGAGTTTTATCTATGATCCCAAGTATATTGAAATGATGAAAAAAGATGGTGGAAAACCAGTCAGTGAAGTGGAACCTGAAAGCGCCAAGATGGTTGTCGAGCAGATCAACGGTTTGGCAAAAGCGCTTGAGAAACGGGGGGTGATAGTCCATCGTCCCCGCCGGTTAACCCATCCCGCCGAAAAGGGATACCTGGCGGACGTACAGAAGGGGAGTTTCTTTTTGATGGCCCGCGATCCTATTCTGGTTATAGGTAACAATGTGATTGAGACAGCTATCAAAATCCCGTTTCGCGCAAAGGAAAGGTACGCTATAAGGCCCATTATCAGGGAACGCATCAAAGGAACCGGAACTAAACACGTGGCTGTACCCGCGGTTTCCCCCGCTTTCAGGGAGGATGGTATCTACCTGGAAGGTGGAGACGTTATGCTTAACGGATACGAAATCTATGTGGGTAACTCCGGACGAGGAAGCAATAAAGCGGGTATCGAGTGGCTCCAAAACTATCTGGGACCGGAATACAAAGTCCGCGAAATCAAATTGAATCCGGAATTCGAACACCTGGATTGTGTGCTTGCCCTGCTTCGGCCCGGTTTGGGCCTTATCTGCCGTAAAGGGATACTGAGCGAATTACCTGAATCATTACGGAACTGGGATTTTGTCGAAGTGTCTGTTGACGAGGCAAAGAAACTTGGAGCAAATTGCCTGGTGCTTGATGACAAGACAGTAATTATGGCCGAGCATCAGCACAGGATAGCCGAGGCATTGCGGAAGAAAGGACATAACGTCATTGAGATACCTTATGATCAAGTTGTGACCTGGGGTGGCGGATTCCGCTGCTCACATCATCCCTTACGTCGTGAGAGCAAACTGGAACGATGAACTCCGGGCCCTGTTGAAAGGCACATGCAAAATGAAAGAAAGAAGAATATGCGCGGCTTTGCGTTTTCTTATTTTCTTCGGGATAATTGCTGTTTCAAGCCCGGCACAGGAAATCATCACGGATGGCGGATTATCCCCGGCAGTCCGCAAAAAGATCGAGCCCTCCCTTAAACCTCGCTGGCCTTTCGATCGTTACCCTGCTCCACCGCCCCCCTATTACTGGTCGGAAAAGACCTGGGCCGCCCTGCCCGCCCGGGAAGACGCCGCGGATGTTGCTCCACCGAACTCGAAATACCCGGAAGCGCAGTCAAACGCTTCGGCCGATGTTTTTTTTATTCATCCCACGGGATATTCATCACCCACATCATGGAACGCACCCTGGAATGAAAAGGCCGCCTCAGCCGCCACGGACGGTATGATGCGTTACTGCACCAGCGCCTTTAACGCGGCCGCAAGGGTTTACGCTCCCCGTTACCGGCAGATGACAATCTACTGCTTCTTCGATCAGGGTACATCCGGTATCCGGGCCGCGGACCTGGCATATTCCGATGTCGAGCGATCCTTTAACCATTATCTGAAATTCTGGAATCAGGGGCGTCCACTCATCCTGGCCGGCCACAGCCAGGGAAGTTTTCACGGATTGCGCCTGCTACAGGAAAAGATAATCGGCACCCCTCTGCAGGACAGGCTTGTGGCGGCCTATTTGATCGGATTTGCCGTGCCGATGGGTATTCCTGGCATTGAACCATCGCGTTCAGCCATGGATACGGGCACAGTGATCGGCTGGAACACGTATACCAAGGATGGGGTTCCCGATTTCTTTACCAGGAATGCAATCATATGGCTGAAAGGTTCCTATCGGAAGATCAACGGTTCTCCCATCGTTCAGATCAATCCTCTCTCCTGGAAACTCCATGGCGGATTTATTCCAGCTCGTAAGAACCCGGGGGCTCTGCCGGGGTCGGAGTCGGAAACCACGCTTCTAAAATTGATTCCCGGAATAGTCGGTGCCGACGCCTCCGGAAAAGTGCTTATCATTAACAAGCCCGCAATACTGGGATTTCCCGGAATGGGTCCTGACATGCCCTTATTAAACGCGGATTTCGGCGACTATCATAACTACGACTACCAGCTTTTTTACGAGACCATTCGACGTAACGCGCTCGACCGCGTAAAAGCCTTTATGGCCAAGCCTAACTGAAATCCGGTCTTCCGCAGAATACGGGAATCAGGGTCGGGCGATTCGCCTGCTGACGCCTCGCAGGCAATGCGGAGCGTTTGGGAAACCTTTTTATTCACCGCCGGCGTAAAGCCGCCAATCCCGCGAATATCGGCAAATGCCGCCGGCCCAGGCTTCCCGGCCATTATAGGAGCCATTTTACTCACCGTCGCCATGACGTATTTCTCCGGCTTGCCGGTGATCTCCGCCAGCATCTTTGAAAGCGCCGGCAGCAGGTTATTGCATTGCTCGTCCGAAACATTCGACACGTCCAACTTAATCAACGGCATAGGATCCTCCTTTTAAAGCTGTCTTAATATTTACACCTACACCAGGTCGCAGGCGTCGGCGGGCATCCAGTGTTCTGCCTTACCTTCCCACTTGATATTACAGCCTATCGGATTTGTCATTGGAACGCTTACGAGGTTGCCGAAAAGATGTTCTTCCAGCGCCCTGTCCAGGTCGTTAACCCTCATCTTTATGGCCTTCCTAGGGTTGTCCACCCCTCTGCCGGTGTAGATTAGGGTTCTTTTGCTGTCAAAAACATAGAAAGAGTGCGGCGGATAATTCGTGATTTTCCATGTTGACCTCTTAAAAGGGCAGGTATAGCCTTGAATCCAAGAATGTATTGTCCTTGAGGAACGGGGTTATTGGCATTGGGCAAAACGGTAAATAGCGAATGGAAAGGAGTCACACAATGGGAGATAAAGGCGGAAAAAAGAATAAGAACAAGAGTCAGAAACAGATGGTAATCAAACAAGAGCACAAGGCCCAGCAGAAGCAGGATAAGCAACAGAAGAACACTCCGTGAGAGGAATCAGAACTCTGTGTTAACTTGTAAAGCGATATTGACCTCTTAAAGGGGCGGGTATAGCCTTTAACCCAAGAATGTATTGTCCCTGGGCAACGGGTGGTGAAAGGAACACGAGTGCGTCTTTTGCCCCCCTTTTACCGTGGATAAGACGCAAATCTGCGGCTTTATCCCGTTCTGGCCGTTGTTAAGACGCAAATTAGCGTCTTAGCAATGTCTGGGAAATGGCTCGTAAGGAGCAGTTAAACCCGTAATAGAAATGGGTTGTGACGATTTTAGGGGAATCTGATAATTCTGGATAAGCAGACCGAAGTTAGCGTCATAATAACAAGTTCGCCTGATTAGACAACCGGACAAGACGCAGAGCACAGCCATGCTTCGCCCAAGGGGCTACGCATGGCACGGCCATATTTTCCTCGCGCGACCCGGCGTAGTCCGCTGCGGCGAAACGAAGCCTGCGCGCGGCCATCCAAAAAGGGACCACTCCGGCCATCGAAAAGGGACCACCTGAGGCATACTGTCTCCCAAGGGAATAAACCCTTAGGAGGCAAGGAGCATGCTCAAGATGGAACCAGTTCACGTTATCAGGCACAAGTA
>JAUSPI010000170.1 GCA_030655775.1 Syntrophales bacterium | reverse complement strand
TATCCATGAGTCATTTTCTGGCACTACAAATGACGTTTCAGGCTACCTGCAATCGTAAGGTATTGTAATTAAACATATCATGTTTTCTTGCCTGCCAGATTTCGGCAATTTTCAGGGCGCAAATCATGAATTTGGGTTAAGCTCAAACTCTTTGCCTTGGCCGATTGCCTGCTTCCAGTCTTTGACGATTTTAAGGGCCTGGGGCAGGTCGTTTTTATCAATGGGGCGGCGCTGGGCGCCTAAGTCGAAGCCGTCGTTTGTTACTTTTACGAAAAGGATTTCGCCGGTCTTTTTGGCCAGGGTTTTGTCCATTAGCAGGATGCTTGTTTTGACGCCGGAGTATGGCTGAAAAACACCGGCAGGCAGGGAAATTACTGCATACAAATAGCCTTCGTCCACTAACATTTTACGCAAATTTTTATAGGCGTTCTGGGACTGGAAGATGATCCCTTCGGGGACAATCACGCCGGCCCTGCCATGAACGTTGAGGTGTTCGGCGATGTAATCAACAAAAAGGACTTCGCTCCGTTTGGCCTTTATAGTGAAACGGGAATGGGGCCGGATGCCGCCTTTTGGCGACATGAACGGCGGATTTGCCAGGATTACGTCATAACGCTCGTCCCATCGGTCTTCGCTGGTGAGTGTATCGTATTCATAAACTGCCGGATTTGCAAAGCTGTGCAGATACATATTGACCAGAGAGAGCCGTACCATGTCAGGCGAGATGTCGTAGCCGCAGAAATTTGTCATGAGACGGCCTTTGTCATCAGTGGTCAGGAGGTCGCCGGGACGGCTTTTGGTATTTTGACGAAGAATATGTTTGTAGGATGAGATTAGGAATCCGGCCGTGCCGCACGCAGGGTCAAGAACAGTATCCTCTTTGGCTGGATTTACAATCTCAACCATGAAATCAATGACATGCCGCGGGGTGCGAAACTGCCCTGCATCTCCCTGACTGCTCAGAACGGAAAGCAGGTATTCGAAAGCATCTCCCAGGCGTTCGCTGTGGTCATAGGCAAAACCATTTATTTCCTTCAGAAAGAGATTTAGTGTTTCCGGGTCTCTGTAAGGTAGAAACGCTCCTTTGAAAATATCCCTGAAAAGCTGGGGGATATTTTCGTTCATATCCATCTTCTCTATTCCCTCGGCATAGAGGAGAAGACGTTCATGACCGCTGAATTTGCGGTCGAGCAGGCGGCTCCAGGCATACTGTTTGAATTCACCGGCAAAAAAGGTGGCCTTGCCTCCGAGTTCCTCGGTTTGATTGTCCATGTCGTCCATGAACTTGTAGATCATGGCGATGGTTATCTGTTCTACCTGTGATTTGGGGTCAGGGACCTTGCCCACAAGGATGTCACGCGCGGAATCTATCCGCTTTTTTGTTCCGTTATCAAGCATACCCGGGTTCTTTTCCTTTACCTAAAATCCGATTTTCTTGCGTGGTTTCGCGGGCGGCGTCATGAGTTGACGGATCGCCTCAAAAATGGCCTGAATCTGTTCATCATGACTTTCCAGATGTTGTTCGAGTTCTGCAAGTTTCTGTGCCAGTTTGTTATTGGATGCAATCATCTTTCTTAACTGAACAAAAGCTCTCATGATTGCAATGTTTACTTCAATAGCACGTTCGCTATTTAGAACAGAAGATAGCATTGCCACACCTTGTTCTGTAAAGGCGAATGGTGAATACTTTGAATGCTGACCTCTTTTTAAGGTCACATTTTGTGACCTTAAAGATCGATTTTCCTCTTTTGTCAGTTCAAACATAAAATCATCAGGAAAACGTTTTATGTTTCTCCGTACTGCTTGCTTTAAAACCTTTGTTTCTACGCCATAAAGCTTTGCAAGATCATAATCTAACAAAACTTTTTCACTACGAAGAAAAGCTATCTTATTGACAATTAATTCAGTGGGGACAGTTGATGTCATGGCAGCTCCAAAATTACAAAAATGTGTTCAGGGGGACATAGTCCTTTACATATTCAGGTATTACATTTCGCCACTCTTCAAGGTCCTTAAGATCGGCAATAGTCACCTTGGGATTGGTGGCAAGGCGATTGTATTCTTTACTCTCTATGATGTCCCGGATTTCACTGTCAGCAATATAAGCCTTGAAAAACCCCTTGATTCGGGAAATGCGGGAGGCGTCCGGTTTGTGGATGGACACAAATTTATCCAGTTCCTCATCAAGAAGTTCATCTTTGGACTTGAACCGTTCAATATCTCCGAAGGTCTTCTCAAGAATCTCCCATAACCTGAGCCGCCTATCCAGATGAACCGATTTTCTTAGTTTCTCAAGATTGAAGAATTCTTCGGGTTTATCAAAGAGATTCTTCCTGATGTATTCCTCGGCAGCTTTCATATCACCGCGTTCATAGTGCTGACGAACCGTATCATCTTTTTTGACGGTTTCCTCGAATTGATCGTAGAATTTGCGATCTATCTTCATTCCGTCAAGACCCACGCGTGACTCTATGTAAGACGATAATGGGTCCGGCTGGATGTTTTCGAATTCGTCAACATTGATGCCACCGCCATCACCAGTGCCCGTCCCTGTTCCGGTGGGGGGCAGTTCCAGTACCTCGTCGTAATTGAATTTCTCCTCAAAATACTCGCAGGTGGCAAAGAAATCAAAGAGTTTAAATGTTCTCTTTTCCTTCTTATATTCCTCCATGTGGCCATTTTCTTTTATTTTATGAAGGAAAGAATATTTCCTTGTGCCCCGGCCCTTGATCTGTATGAAATCAGTGGGAGAAAATATAGGACGCATCAGGCAGAGGTTTAAAATGTCTTCGCAATCATAACCGGTGGTCATCATGCCGACAGTCACGCAGACACGGGTTTTGGAGCTGAGATATCCCTCCAGCACCCTGGTGTGTCCGTTCAGGTTGTTGTTTGCAAAACTGATTGAAAACTGCTGTGCGTCTGGAATTATTGAAGTCACCTGTACGGCGAAATCAGAGTTGTATTTTCCGGGGAACAGGCTATCAGCAAATATATTGAGGGTCTGGGTGATTTTGGAAGCATGGTTCTGGCTTACGCAGAAAATGATGCTTTTGCCGATTTCATTGCTTAAAGGGTCCCTGATTGCGTTTTCAAGAAAGGTTTTGCACAGGATTCCATTTGTTTTATCTGAAAAAAACTTCTTCTCAAAGTCTTTCTGGAAAAAGATCTTTTCCTCTAATTTTCCTTCTTCGTTTTCAATAAGCACGGAATAACCAAGGTCGGACAGGAGCTGTGTAGTGATTTCCGTCCTGGCATCTACGACAACCGGGTTGACCAGAAACCCGTCATTTACTCCGTCGACGAGGCTGTACCTGAAAGTGGGGATTCCGCTGGCACAGCCAAAGGTTATATACGAATCGAGGAGTTGCCTGCGTTCCCATTCCCGCGGGTCTTGCTTACTGATTTTTTCCGGGTCGATCTTCTTCAGGTAATCCTTTGGCGTGGCGGTAAGCCCCAATTTATAACCCACAAAATATTCGAACACAGCCCGGCTGTTTCCGCTGATTGAGCGGTGGGCTTCATCAGATATGATCAGATCAAAATCTGTCGGGGAAAACAGGCGTCTATACTTATTATTGAACGAAAGGCTCTGTACTGTGGAAACGACAATCTCGGCCTTGCGCCAATCGTCGCGGTTTTCTTTGAAGATGACGCAGGTGTAATCATTCTTCAGGCAACGGACAAGATTTTTCCAGGCCTGGTTTTCCAACTCGATTCTATCGACCAGGAAAAGGACACGGCTGGCATTGCCTGTTTTTAAAAAGAGTTTGATAACGGCGGCGGACGCAAGCGTTTTGCCGGTGCCTGTGGCCATCTCAAAGAGAAAACGGTTGCCGCCGCTTTTTACAGACTTCTGCAGGGCGTAAATGGCATTCAACTGATAAGGCCGCAGAAATTTCAGGTTGTTGTCTTTGATAAAGTCATCGCGCTCATCAGGATTATTCCAGCTGGGAGCGGAACGATACACGGGGCTCTGGGTAATAGCGATATAATCGTCTTCGACTTTTTCCTTAACAAGGCTTTCAGGATTGGGTTTAAATGTCCTGTACTGGCCTAATGATTCCTGAGAAGGAAAGTCGATTATAATAGAGGGATTACCGTGCTCCAGGTCCCAGAAATAATGGAGGTTTCCATTGGAAAGAATGATAAAGCGAACATTTGACGATCTGGCGTATTTGCGGGCCTGCTCTTTGCCGGCCAGTGGGTCTAATTTTTCAGATTTTGCTTCAAGTACCGCACAGGGGAAGCCTTTGCTGTCGAGCAGGAGGTAATCAACATATCCATTGCCGGTTTTCTCAAAATCATCACCAAACTGGTCAAGAACTTTCTTCTTTATTTTGACATTTGTTTCCAGCGCAATATTGGCCGGGCCGGTTTTATCATCAAAAAACCGCCACCCTGAACGCTGAAGGAGGCTATTAATTCTTATCCTTGCTTTGGCTTCTTTTTCCATACGACTGTGCTCTTGACAACTTTAAACGCTTTTTGGAAATTACCTAAATTATTACTAAACCGTTCCGAACAGGAGACTCCTTTAACTCTTCGATGTTATTTATAAACATAGAAAAGAAAATATGCAAGGAATTTCAATGACTCCAGTTAAGAGTTGTCGACCTCATGGCCAATGGCTTACAATTCTAACCCCCCAATAGACATTGAAAATAGAGTCTGTCTTTCCCCTCCCGTAGGACAGCCGTCTCGGCTGTCTAAGCGATTCGCCATTATGGACAGGCGGGACGCCTGTCCTACTGTGTTGGAAGGGTTAATGTCTGTTTTAGGGTACCAGTTGACTCATAATAAAATGTTACCGAAGGGGGAGAGATTTTAGGTTACGTTGCCTCATAAAAGATGTTACCCGGGTTTGTTGTTTATGGAGAAGATTTTTTTCATTTTCTTGTCCATGGTTTTTCTTAGCAGAAA
>JAUSPI010000169.1 GCA_030655775.1 Syntrophales bacterium | reverse complement strand
AGTGCGGACCACAAAGAATGAAGAAAAAGATCGAGTTGAGGCAGATCAACAAGAATAACCGCCGGGAATCCGTCAATCCGGAAGGTCAAGGGAAATCTCCGTTTTCCCCTTGACAAAACTTATCATGGATGTCCCCATTTACATGAAATGCCGTATCTACAACTATCTTCGCAATCTCATTCTCAGTCATAATCTTCTTTTATATTATTTTTCACCTCAGCGCCTTTGCGCCTTTGCGTGACCCATCTTTTATATTACTTTTCATCTTGACAATATATCCTTTAAGGCTATAATCAAGTTATGTATGAATTGAAATACAGGCGGCAGGCCAGAAACTATCTGGCACGCCTGCCGCTAAAAATAAAATCGGTTATCGTGAATAATTTGCATCAGCTTGCGGCAAATCCTGACAATGCCTCTCTTAATATCGACGCCTTAAAGGGACGAGAGGGATTTCGCCTCAGAGTGGGGCATTACCGTATTATCTATACACGCCAGGATGACCAGTTGATAATAGAAGTAGTAAAAATCCGCCCGCGGGGCGACATTTATAAGAGGTAACTATGGAATACCAGACAATTAAGGAAAATGGAAAAGTAAAGTTTGTGGTGCTGCCCGTTAAGTCATTCCAGGCCATCCTCAATCGTATAGAAGATGAATCCGATCTGCGCGACATTCGTGAGGCCAGATCTGAACCGCTATATGATCAGAAAGAAGCGGAAGACTATATCTTTATGAATCCCGTCAAGCGGGAGCGCATTGAAAGGGGATGGACACAGGAAGAACTTGCCAATCGAATGGGAGTAAAGCAGGCAACCGTAGCAAAATGGGAACGGGAAGGCGCTGTTTATCGCAGGGCAACCAGACAAAAGCTGGCAAAAGTCTTTGGAATAAGCGAGACAAGCTTCTCTTAAAAATCCCGGGTGTAACCATGGGCCTGACCCCTATTCTTTGTTATCTCAGCGTCCTTTGCGCCTTTGCGTGACCCCTGTATTGTTTTCCCCCCTCAGCGCCTTAGCGCCTTTGCGTGACCTCTCCTGTCTCTCTATAAACAGGAATCTCCGGTTCGAGGTAAAGAAAGGCAAAACTAACCCCACATAATGGACCCATTTCATGTCTTGACAATAAGACCATGTTTGTGGCACCATTAGGAAAAATATGGGAGAAATAATATGCTGATTCAAACCAAGATCCAGGTTGACCCCAAAGACTATGAATTCATCAAGAAGGTCTACAAGGATTTGCGCTACAAAAGCCTAAGCGAGTATATGCGAGAAGCCATCAATGCCAAGGTGAAGCAAGACCGCAAAAGACTTCGGGAACAAAAAAGGATAGCGGCCATGCAAATGATTGGAAAAGCGTCATATGAGAACCTTTTTGACTCGATAGAAGGAGAAGATTTTGAAAACCGGTGAAATCTATTGGGTAAATCTTGATCCAACTATTGGCGATGAGATCAAAAAGAAACGGCCAGTAGTCATCTTAAGCGGTGGTCATAATAAGAATCTTAAACTTGCAATTGTTGTCCCTGTAACTGCATGGAGTTCCTATTGGGAGAAAAACCCGTTTTTTGTTTCTTTGGAACCTGACCCAAAGAGTGGTGTTAAGAAAAAGTCGGTAGTTGACTGTTTTCAAATTAGAGCCGTTAGCCACAAGAGATTTGCGGAAAAGATCGGGGAAATTTCAAATGATGAGATCGACCAGATAAAAAGGTCAATTGCCCTAATTCTTGACATCGAGCCCAAACACTGCGAGGAGTAAAGCTATCAACTATCTTCGCAATCTCATTCTGTCATAATCTTCTTTTATATTATTTTTTACCGTAGCGTCTTTTGCGCCTTTGCGTGAGACATCTTTTTTGTTCTGTGTAATCTGCGTAATCTGCGGATCGAATCTTTTGCCCTTTTCTTAATCTGCGAAAATCTGCGTAATCTGCGGATCAAAAAGGCACTTACCCGTAAGTTCCGTCCAATACCGGTACATTAATCATCTGCTCAACAAATTCCTTATTCTTGATCTTTTTAAATAAGATCTCACTGATTTCCGGAAAGAGAACCTTTTCCCCACAAGAGGGACATTCTTCGTAAAAGACATTTCTCACAAGATATAGTTTTCCCCCAATCCTGAGATCAATCTCCCCCCTTTTTTTTACCATGTCATGATTGCAGGCAGCACATTTCATGATTTTACTCGCCTCCTTTTAAAATCTTTATCCCATTTATCTGGATTCAAAGATGACAGTCTCGTAAAAAGTCTCAAAATGTGTCATTTGTCATGCTGAACTTGTTTCAGCATCTAAACATTTCAGCAAGTTAGAGACCCTGAAATAAATTCAGGGTGACAAAAAAAGACTTTTTACGAGACCATCAAAGTTGGGTCATATGCAGTGATAACCCAGACAGGGTCAATAGAACATTGTATATGTAATATCTTTCCCCCTTCACTAACTCCATAAATGAGACAACTTGGTCCGTATTTATCCTCCGAATATTTTTCTATGACCTCACCCGATAATATAGCATACTTCACCTCATTAGGCGAGATATGACGTTCCACGCATCATTCGAAACCATGCACCGTAAAACGATAATTCCCTGCTTTAACCTGTTTTTTAATACTTTCGATCATTAGGCTAAATTCCCAAGTCCGGACAATCTATACAACCTGTGGATCTATTTCTATTTTTTCCTTTTTGCGTCTTTGCGCCTTTGCGTGAGATATTTAATCTGCGTAATCTGTTTGCGTAAGCAATAATCAGGGCAGGGAAGGGAAGTGTCCTTCTATTTCCCTTCTTCTATGCCACAGCAACCTTGGGTTTAAGCAGCCTTGATTTAGCCGGTTTGAGACCCTTCACTTTCACATAAACGATTTTTTGGCCTGGTTCTCTCTGCCTCTCGGCTAACTGCTTGCTCCACTCGTTATATTCGTTGTCACTGTCAACCTGGAGAACAATTTGGGAATTTCGCGGTATATTGACCGCAAACTCAGGGTGCTCCACCACATAGCGGTCAAATTCTGTAACCAATATGGCATGTTTTTTCTCTAAGACATCAATCATCTACTTACCCTCCAAAAAAGCTTTTTGGTAAATTTTCCAATTTTCTTTTATATCTTCATCTGCCAAAGTCAAGGCTTCGTCGAGTTTCAATCGAAGTTCCTTTTTAACCTTTTTCCCGTCGAGATAGTACCGATCTATGTGAGCAAATTCGTGAGCAGAATCATAACGAATCACCACTTTCCACTGGTCATTAACAAAAACTTCCAATTGAACAGCAAAGCCGACAACCTCACCTTTATCAGTTTCATGATAATGCCTTTTTCGAGCATTCTCCCCTAAAGGGATTACATATTCATTAACCATCAAATCCTGGACACCTCAGAGTACTATCTCCCTTTTTCTGCTGTAATTCAAGCGATTAGAGTAATCCGTGTAATCTGTGGATCTAGTTCTATTTTTTCCTTTTTGCGTCTTTGCGCCTTTGCGTGAGATATTTAATCTGCGCCCAGCCGGCCTGCCCGGTGCAATCTGAAAGCGGGTAACCCCCGGAATAAGTTTATGTATCCCCTTGCCGGTTCTAAGGTTGCAACGGCTCATTTTTAATTTGACATGGCGTATCACCACTGTTACACTTAAATTCAATGTTATCTGTGAGGAAAATACTATGCCGACTCAAAATCCGCGTATAAATGTAGTCCTGAGCAATTTGCTTTACCAGGATGTCCGACTTCTGGCAGAAAAGGATAATGTCTCATTATCAGCCAAAGTCAGGGATTTGCTCAAAGAGGCCCTGGAGATTCAAGAGGATATCGCCCTTTCTGCATTTGCTGAAAAAAGGGAAAAGTCATGGAATGACTCTAAGGTGCTAAGCCATGATGATGTATGGTCTTAAAACTCAAATACCATCCGGACGTTAAAAGATCTGACCTGCCTAAAATTGATGTGAGAAACAGGGCCATGATCAAGAGAGCCATCGAAGATCGGCTTGCCACACAACCTGAGGCCTATGGAAAACCGTTGCAAAGAACCCTTAAAGGATACTGGAAGCTAAGAGTCGGAGATTACCGTGTTATTTTCAAGGTTTCCAGTGACGATATTTTAATTCTCGGTATAATCCATCGAAAAGAAGTTTACAGGCTCATCAAAAAACGGATAGAAGCTTAAGACCCGCCTTCTATAAGAACTCTGCCATCGAAACCCTGTATATGTATTTGACTGATGAAGGTCAAGAACTTCAGAAACGAAATACAGATCTGGTGCAAAATAAAGTCAAATATTTAAATGAAAACGAAGTGTTTGATGTATAAAGTCAAATATCATCTCCGTCAATTCAAAATTCAACACTCAACACTCAAAATTCAAAACTTTCTCTTAGTGAATGACCCCTTCCCTTCTCACAACCTTTACCACTGTCATCCACAATATTTTCATATCAAAGAGAAAAGACCTGTTTTTCAGATAATACTCATCAAACTCCACCTTCACCGGAATCGACAATACATCCCTGCCATTTACCTGCGCCCAGCCGGTGATCCCAGGAATAAGTTCATGTATCCCTTTCCCTGTTCGAAGCTCAACCAGATCATCCTGGTTAAATAAAGCCGGACGTGGCCCAACAAAACTTATGTCTCCCTTTAAAACACTGTAAAGCTGCGGCAATTCATCCAGGCTGAACTTGCGCAAAAAAGAACCGATCGGCGTAAGGTAAACATCAGGATTTTTCATAAGATGAGTCGCAACAGCAGGGGTGTTAATGCGCATCGTCCGAAACTTGGGCATCCTGAATATCCCATTATTAATCCCAACCCTGTCTGACCAGTATAATGCCGGCCCCTTGGAAGTCAGCTTCACCATCAATCCGGTAACAAGAATCGGAATACTCAAAACACATAATAAACACCAAGCCATAGCCAGATCAAAAATACGCTTCAATCCACAGATTACGCAGATTTTCGCAGATTAAATTGCAAAAAAATTTGAATATCTGAGAAACTCACCACAAT
>JAUSPI010000168.1 GCA_030655775.1 Syntrophales bacterium | reverse complement strand
AATCCAAACGATGCACATGACCGGTCGACGCTCCAGAGATGATAGTTAGAAAGACCCGTTCTCAACAGCATATCAAAGAGATTCTTCCTGTATGTTCTTTCATTTTCCGGCTGTGGAAACAGATCTGCTACGAGGTCTCTGACTTTTGATCCCGCAGGCAGGTTAGTTGCCCGTTTTCTTATTCTGTCGGAGAATCCAAGGGGATGGGTATATATCCAATAGTATCCACCGAATAGTTCATCTGCACCCTCGCCGGTGAAGGCCACCCTATGGGATTGGGAAATATGCTTTGAAATGATCTGAAAGGCAAGCGAACCCTGGATATCAAAAACGCCTCCCGCCATGATGTTTTCGTAGTGATAAATAAAGTGAGGCAGCTCATCGAGATAGTCCTGGATGCCGACATGGAATTCGCTGTGCTCAGATCCAATTGCAGCAGATACCTTTCTTGCATACTCAAGATCCGGTGCATCATCGCAATCATACAAGGTATATGTTTTTATCGGCTTGTTAAGAATTTCCGTAGACAGGACAGCCATCATAGTTGAATCGATGCCACCCGATAAATAGACTCCGGTTTCATGACCGCCGTGGTTAAGCAATGTGGCGAATGTATTGTTCAGTATTTCGCCAAGCTGCTCAGTTGCTTCAGGGTAGGTATTGCTCCTGTGGGGTGAATAAAAGGAGAGCGGAGGCTGATAGTACTTGTATCTTGATAGTTCCTGGCCGTTGAATCTAACGATGGTGCCTGGGGCGACCTGCCTTATATCCTGAAGGGGGGTTTGTTTCTCGGAGAAAACATACCCGAAGACTGTCAATTCCTGCAGGGCATCGATATCAATCCTTGCAGGAACATCGGGATGCTGTAGAAGAGCTTTTATTTCGGAGCCGAAGATGAGTTTTTCTCCTGACCGGTAATAAAAAAGAGGCTTGATGCCGAATCGGTCACGCGCGAGGATGATTTCATCGCTCTTGACCAGAGCAATGGCAAACATCCCTTTAAGATGCCTTACGAAATCGACACCGTATTTCAGGTAAAGCGGAATGATAACATCAGAGTCGGAGTTGGACTTGGGCTTAAACAAATACCCGTCTCGTAGAAGTTCTTTTTTTATCTCTTTGTAATTATAGATTTCTCCATTGAAAAGAAGGGCAATGCTGTCTTTCTCGTCGATCAAGGGGAGCACATCATCTTTTGTGCTGACAATATGCAGACCGCATTCACCAATGGAATGGTTTTCAAATAAGGTTGTGGTGAAGGAATCCGGCCCTCGGTGGCGGATGGATGAGAGCATTGCCGTTACTATTTTCCCGTTTCTCTCGTTATATATTCCGCAGATGCCGCACATCAGTCTAAGTCTTTCGATAAATACTTGATAGCTTCGACTAGTCCCCAATATGCATAGGAAGAACCCTCTTCGAGATAATGGCAAGGCCAGAGTCCATTGGGAAGTTGAGTCTCTGTCAGCCAGTTTGCCGTTTTCTCTATTACCGCCCTTTTTACAAGTTCGGGGTATGAAAGAAGCCCCAGCAGTACAACTCCAGTGGACCATGGATCGCTTCCTATCGGATGGTCCTTCCAGGGGGCAAACCCACCGTTGTCATTTTGTTCTTCATGCAAATATGCGTACGTTTCTCCGATCAGGGGGCAATCATTTGCTGGCACGCCGAAAGCAGAAAGTCCCAACAGGAAAAAGCTCCCTTTGTAAGTGAGTTTCACATCACATCCAAAATCTTTTCGCCATTCATCCCTAAGCCATGATACCGTTTTCGAATCGGAGATCCCGGGCAGGAGATAGAGCAGAAATCCGGTAACGGGGATCCGGGAGATATCACGGATCGATCGTCCCCAGCCACCATCAGGATTCTGCTGGCATCGCAGCCATATTTTCCCTCTTTCCACCGATGGATCATATTTTCCGCGACCCAGGAGCGATATCGTCTTTACTGATAGGACTGTTTCTTCGACATCGGACCAGCCGCCGTCTTCCTGCTGCCGATCAGCTATATACCTGGCAGCCATGCTGAACAAATCTCCTTTTGGATGAACTCCGGCATATACCAGAGACAAAGCGCAGAGCGCTATCCTCTTAACTTCTTTCTCTCCTTTGAGAGCCGACCCAATAAATCGGGATAGTTGAAGCGCTGTTCTGTATATATTCGCTGTGTTAACCTTATTTGTTTTCAAAAGCTTTCTCCAATGGTAGTCCGTTTTCACAAATCAGCCGCATTTTGCTTTGGAAAAAGTTTTCTGGCTTTGATTTAAGGCATGTATTGCAGAAGTAAAAAAGGGCTTCATCGCTATTACCATGACTGAAGTGGCGGTAACCGATATTACTGTAATCGACAAACTTCTCGCACCCATAGCACCAGACTTTATGCCCTTTTTCCCACTCCTTACTCTCAATCTGTGATGCCAGAACAACGTTCAGTCCAATATCAACAGGAAGGCACACCGGAGATTCGCTTCTAGGTTTTAGAAGTTCGTTCAGTCGTCTTATGAAATCAATGCGGATGCCTCCTTTCAGTTCCTCGCCAAACTCCGATATCAATAAAAGCCTGTTTTTACAGGAATTTTCCTGGATATTTTGCAGGTACCTCAGCAATCCGAATAGATAAAGATGCTGCTTTTCCTCGATCAGTGCATCACACTCGGGACCTTTGTAATGCTTAAATTTATTTCTTTTCCCATTTTCGCTTTCTATCAATGCGCCGAGGTGTATGCAGACGGCATCGCATTCTTTGTATTGTGTATGTATTTCTGGCATTTTATCTTGTATATTCTCTGAGCTGTGCCATTTTGTATCACCCGTATAGCCAAAAGAGTAAACCAGATTTTTGGGTCCATCATAAAAATCGATAATATACCCGTAGGAATCAGATATTTCCGAAAAATCGTTGTGATATGCGTACCTTGTTTTGATTTCGATATTTTGAGATTTGTCATTGTCATCGATGATTGATGTAAATCCTTTTTTGTCTTTATCTTTTTTAAACCTGAAAGAAATATCATTAGGTCTATTCCCAGGTTTTAGGTCCTTGTTAATATCCACAATATACGTGTCTGCCAGAAATTCACGCAATGTAGGATTTGTAATTACATGTTTCAACCTATCGTATACGCCCCAGGTCATCACGGCGTGAATCTTTTTCATTGCGCCCCTTTTTCTTTTACGTAAATCCAGCAGAGATGAGATGATTGGCTCAAAATCACGGATATGGTCGGAGTGTGCATGCGAAAGCAGGATGAAGTCTATATCATGCATGGTAAATCCCATGTGGAAGAGATTATCGACAAAGTCGAAGCCCGGGTCGATGGCAATCCCTAGAACCACGTTGCCGTCTTTATCCTGTTCGTAAAGAAAATATCCTCCACCTTGGGACATGGTAAGAGTAGGGGTTTGAGAGTTCCATCGCTGAAGCCCCATGAAATGTAATGACCTTCGTCTGTTATCCTTATCTTTGGGGATTTGATATACAGGGTGGCGACTTTTATGCGCCAGATAATCTAAAAATCGGTTGTTTTCTCTTTCCATGATGTTTTCGTAATCTTCTGCAATAAGCCTTGTATCAGGCTCGTCTTGCCTCCCAAGGCTCATCGGAATCGAACAGCAACTTAGAACACCATTGAAAGCCTTTTCTCTTGAATTACGGAAACATCTTCTGCATGGAACAGGACGTAGCCAATTAAATTTGGATTTTACTAATTGGTTGATTCTTTGAATTCGTTCCAATTCTTTAAATTTGAAAAGAAATGATTTTTCTTCTTCGAATTTATTGAGTTTTTTTAACAGGTCAATTTCGTCATTCTGGTACTCGAAAATATTACACGAAGTCAGGTTCCTATAAAATTTCTCCATTGATTCAGTGTATCGGTTGTAATCGTATTTTTCTAAATCTTCAAGCTTTAGGCGATATTCCTTCTTCGAAGGGTCCTTACTGTCGGGGAGCAGATAATCTTTTAGTTTTCCGTAAAGTTCCTTGATTTCCCCAGAATAATGATCATGTGTTGGTTGATCTTTTCCTTTTTCAAGCCTGTCCGAAAGGATTTTCAAAAACCTGGTTGCCTGCTGATAAAAACTTGCTCTGTCTTGTTTATTTTGAATTAATTCACAATCATTGCTATCACTGCTTGTTTGTTCACTGCTTGTTTGTGCTGTCGGCAATTGTTTTTTAAATTGATTACTTAATACAATAGAATCATTTTTTAATTTATCATCTCTCTCTTTTTTATCAGAATCACTCTCTTTTACGTAGTTTTGTTCTAATTCCAAGTAGCTTTGTTCTAATTCCAACAAAAAATAATCAAATAGAAGCCCTAGGGTTTTGCTTTTTATGTTCTTTTTTATTTCCTCTTCGACTGCTTCGAAAAATATTTCGATTTTGATTTTGTTCAAATCAACATCATTGTAGTCATTGCCAAGCAAAAGTTCCTTTATTTTGTCCTTCGCGTCATTTAGCCTCCCCATATCTCTGTAAGCAAGGGCTTCCTTGATAAGTCTGCTTTTGTTTTTGGTATCATCCAGTTTTTCCAATGTTTTTATGGTGTGGTAGGAAAATTGAAGAGTCTCCAGCAACTCCGCCTTTGAGAGAATTGCGGGGATAAAAAGCAATTTTTCCCATAAATCCTTATCGTTGGGGGAAACATTTTTGGCAAAATTGTGAATTATTTTATCAAAAGCTTCGGATGCCTCATCCTTTTGCCCCGAATGTGAATAGCCGATACCTTGGTTGTATTTTGCCCATAATATATAAAGTTCCAAGCTATAGTGAGAAGCATCCTTGGGACTCGCCCATTCGTCTTTCTCTTTCTCTTTCTCCTTCTTCTCCTTGGTTAAAAGTTCATTCGCTTGGATCGCAAAGCCAAGAGACTCGCGCCCAGGTTTTCCGCATGCCGAGAGTTCCTGAAAATAGAGACTTTGGAGGATTGATTCTTCAGTGGTTCCGGGCGACAGATATGGGAGCTTTCTCTGGAGGTATGTTACGAGATCTTCAAGATATTTTGTATAATCGTCCGTTCCTTTTTCAAGAATTTTTGCACGGAGGTATTTTGCGAGGAATAATGGATTCCAGTCACTATCTGAAGCAAGGAGTGTCCTATCAGGGTAACTCTTTAAATTTAAAATATCACATCCCGGATTTGTGTTTGCTAATTTCAAGAGCAACGAAAAAGTTTCCTTTTTATGCTTGGAGTTGTCATCAACTAATTTCCCAATACAATCTTCCAGTTTTTCCTCTAGCTTAATATAATCAGGAAGCGAGTCATATTCTTCTGCATCGATCCAGATATCAAACACAATATTGAGCCGTTCCATGTCATGAAACGCATTAGACATGAACAACACCTCGTATATTCAGAAATTCTAATTGAAAACCTAACGGCAGCCGTGGCAAGATGAGCACTGCCTGCATACCACTCTCCCGCCTGAAGCATTGATGATCTCAACAGGGAAATTCATGGTTTTCTCTTTAATCAAGACTGGCTTTTCATATCTTGCTTTTACTTTCTTCATTTTCCTCTCTCCTTTCGATGATGCCTTCGTCCAGAAAATTATTG
>JAUSPI010000167.1 GCA_030655775.1 Syntrophales bacterium | reverse complement strand
ATCAATAGTCCGGTCGGTGGTGTGCATCCCTCTCATTGAAGAGGAGATTCCATTAAAACAAGGATTGAAACTTCATCAATTATAATTTTTGTATGTTTAGTTTTGCATTGAAGAGGAGATTCCATTAAAACAAGGATTGAAACCCGATCAGGGGTTCAAACCGTGACATATCTCCAAGATTGAAGAGGAGATTCCATTAAAACAAGGATTGAAACTTTTTTCCCACCACTTTGTTCCGTCCGGTGGGTTTATTGAAGAGGAGATTCCATTAAAACAAGGATTGAAACCCAACCTTGTATTCAAGTCCTGTCATATCTACTATATTGAAGAGGAGATTCCATTAAAACAAGGATTGAAACATACAATCGGAGAGCTGAAAAAATTCTGGTACATCATTGAAGAGGAGATTCCATTAAAACAAGGATTGAAACCAAGATCACGTTTTACAAGGTTAGAAAATCAGAATTGATTGAAGAGGAGATTCCATTAAAACAAGGATTGAAACTTGTAATCTTTATTCATGCTTTTTTATCCTTTCCTAATTGAAGAGGAGATTCCATTAAAACAAGGATTGAAACTCCTTACACGCTTCACATTCAGTTGCCGGAACAAACATTGAAGAGGAGATTCCATTAAAACAAGGATTGAAACCAGAACTCTACGATCAAATCAAGCGCCGCCGAAATATTGAAGAGGAGATTCCATTAAAACAAGGATTGAAACCATATCCCTTCGTATGTAGGTGATACATATTCTGATTGAAGAGGAGATTCCATTAAAACAAGGATTGAAACAAAGAAGCAGCGGTGGTAAGAAAACTCTCAAGAGCGATTGAAGAGGAGATTCCATTAAAACAAGGATTGAAACAAAAAAGTGGTGGTGGCAAGCGGACTCTCAAGAGTGATTGAAGAGGAGATTCCATTAAAACAAGGATTGAAACAAACTATCATTCCGCTTTAAGCCTTCCAAATACTTTATTGAAGAGGAGATTCCATTAAAACAAGGATTGAAACTAGATGGTTAATGGTTAATCGTTACCAGGCAAAAAATTGAAGAGGAGATTCCATTAAAACAAGGATGCAATTCCGGTGACGGTAACCTTGGGGTAAGTTGGAAACGGGTTCCCATTTTCTATTATGTGATCTTTGCAGTTTTTGTTATGATCGCAACATAGCGCTTGACGTTATTATCGTAATGCGTTATTATATTTTTCATGATAAAATCCTTCAGGGACAAAGAGACTGAGAAAATAATCAATCGACAATTTTCAAGCAAATTGCCGCAAAATATTCAGCATATTGCGCGTAAGAAGCTGATAACTCTTGATGCTGCAACAAAATTAAATGATTTGCGAATACCACCGGGTAACCAATTGGAGGCATTGAAAGGTGACCGGAAAAGCCAGCACAGTATACGCATCAATGATCAATGGCGGATATGTTTTAAATGGAAGGCTGGCGACGCTTATGATGTTGAAGTTACAGATTATCATTAGGAGGATCATATGAAAAATAAAAAACTTTCTCCCATCCATCCAGGCGAGATTCTTATGGAAGAATTTTTAGAGCCAATGGGAATCAGTCAGTACCGGCTTGCCAAAGATATAAGTGTACCTCCCAGGCGCATTAACGAAATTGTCCATGGGAAACGATCGATTACTGCAGATACAGCGTTGCGTTTGGGACGGTTTTTTGGCATGTCGCCTCAGTTTTGGCTGAACCTCCAGACTCGATATGATCTTGAAGTGACTGAGGATTTACTTGATGACCGGTTAGATGAGGAGGTACATGCTCTTAAAGTACAATCAGCTTGAATTTGGACCAGGGATTAGCACTACAGTACAAAATTTAGAAGGTGTTATTCTGAGCGACCGGGAAGGAGCGAAGAATGTTTTTTGTTTCGGGTATAATCTATGCTTTTAAAATAGATTCTTCGTTGTTTCACTCCTCAGAATGACAAACGTAAAAAAGTGCTTCTCTACCTTTTTACATGTAAGTTACTTGAAAGGAGGATTTATGAGTGCACTTATTGATCTGGCGATTTTCCCTTTAGACAAGGGTGGCAGTGTAAGCCCGTATGTGTCCAGGGCGGTGAGAGTTATCAGGGACAGCGGTCTATCGTATAAGCTTGGGCCCATGAGCACGAGCATAGAGGGGGAGTGGGATGAAGTCATGGCCGTGGTGAACCGCTGCTTTCACGAACTTGCGAAAGACTGCGACCGGGTGTATTTGACCATTAAGGCTGACTACAGGAAAGGAGCTGCCGGGCGCATCACAAGTAAGGTAAAGTCTGTGAAAGAAAAGTTGTAGCTGAATTTCAACGGTCTCGACGGTGGCTTGTTTTATCCTTTTTACCGAGTTTAATCGCGCAGAACTCACCGCACATGGTGCACCCCTCTTCACCGGCACTTTCACTTTTCTCCAGAAAAGCTCCTGCTTTATCGGGATCAATCGATATGCTTACCTGCCCGTCCCAGTTAAATTCATTTCTGTATTTTGCCATGAGTATGTCTTTATCAAATGCGCCGTGGACTCCTTTGGCGATGTCCGCAATGTGGGCAGCGATCCTGGAGGCTATAATACCTTCTTTTACATCCTCCAGGGTTGGAAGTCTCAGATGTTCCCCCGGAGTGACATAACAGAGAAAGTCCGCGCCGGCTGATCCAGCGATGGCGCCTCCTATGGCTGCTGTTATGTGGTCATAACCGGGTGCTATATCTGTCGGGAGGGGTCCGAGCACGTAGAAGGGCGCCCCGTTGCAGAGACTCTTTTCCAGCTGCACGTTGGCCACAATCTCGTTAATCGGGACATGGCCTGGTCCTTCAATCATGACCTGAACGCCATAGTCCCGTGCCTTTTTTGTCAGTTCGCCCAAAGTAATAAGCTCTTCGATCTGTCCCCTGTCAGTCGCATCGGCAAGACAGCCTGGTCTCAGCCCATCACCGAGGCTGAGGACCATGTCGTAGGATTTGGCAATCTCAAGCAACCTGTCGTACTGTTCGTAGAGAGGATTTTCTCTCTCGTTGTACTCCATCCACTTGGATAGAAAGGTTCCGCCCCTGCTGACGATTCCAAGATGTCGCCCCTGTTCCTCCAAGAGGCCGACGCTCCTTCTCGTCACGCCACAGTGAACGGTGATAAAATCTACACCGTCCTCGCCGTTTTCTTCTATGACCCTGAACATGTCATCATCGCTCATCTCCACGATTGCTTTTTTAGAATCGAGCATCTGGGCAGCCGCCTGGTATATCGGAACAGTTCCGATCGGAACTGTCGATTCTTTTATGATGGCTTTTCTTATGGCTTTGATATCGCCACCTGTGGACAGATCCATGATCGTGTCCGCTCCCGCGGCAACAGATATTCTTACCTTCTCAAGCTCTAACTCAAGATCAACACGGTCTTTCGATGTTCCGATATTGGAGTTGACCTTTGTCTTTAAACCCTTACCAATGGCAAGGGGCAAAATGGAGGCATGTTTTTTGTTTCGTATCACCACAATATTGCCGTCCTCAACGCCCTTGCGTATGAACTCCGGCGTTACACTTTCATGCTTTGCGCATATCTCCATCTCTTCTGAAATTTTACCTTTACGCGCTATTTCTAATTGAGTCATTATGAACCTCGTCGAGTTTTAAGTTGTAACGTGCCACTTAAAACCCGAAAATTAAGTTTTGTCAATAATTAATTCCGCTACCTTCTTGCCGGAGAGAAGCATTCCACCGAATATCGGTCCCATTCTTGGGCCTCCAAAGGCGGCATTGGCCGACATTCCCGCCACGTAAACGCCGGGGCAAATCTTTTTCGTATTTTCAACTGTCAGCGGTTCTGCCTTATCCGCCCACATGGAGCGCTCTCCCATTATTCCTCCGCTTTCCGTGTATAATTTTATGTCTGCTTTTCGAACAATTACGCGAAGCACCTCGGTGTCGTGCCCTGTTGCATCAATAATATTTTTTGCTGTGATAGTGAGTGGGTCTACGTGAAGGCCTGCTATTGCAACCGGCGACCAGGTAATGACGAGACCGATTACGCGTCCCTCGCGGATCACAACATCCTCCACACTCATACAATTGAAGATTTTGGCGCCTGCCCTTGTAGCATGTGAGCAGATCGTCGTGACGGATTCGATCGCATCGGCCGTATAGTAACCAGGTTCATATTCTCTGGTACTAATATCGAACATATCGAGGATTCCCTTGGCTTCTTCCTGCACCACTATTTCATTGAACATCATTCCGCCACCCCACATTCCGCCGCCGATGGAGAGTTTTCGCTCGAATATCGCTACCTTGATACCAGCTTTTGCAAGGAAATATGCTGCCACCAGACCAGCGGGACCTCCGCCTACAATGGCCGTGTCAACCTCTACATATTCCATAAATTTCTGTGAAAATCGGTCAATTATTGCCCTTGTTATTGTAATTTCGCTCAGTGCCATAATGTTACTCCTCCTTCTTGTTGATTATACCTCAGGTTAGTGTTTCAAATGCATTTATAGTGTTCACTTCTCTTGCAAAATGGGAGCAAGATGATTAATTGGCCCATGTCCTCCACCTATCCGCAGTGAAAACATGATGGCAGTTGTTATATATTCCTTTGCCTTTTTTACGGCTTCAAAGACAGATTCCCCTTTGGCAAGCTCCGTGGCAATGGCGGCAGAATATGTGCATCCCGTACCGTGGGTGTCCAATGTATCTATCCTTTCAGAAGTAAACTCATGGAAATTTTTACCGTCGTAAAGGATATCCACGGCATCTCCCATCAGGTGTCCGCCCTTGATGACTATGTTTTTTGCCCCTAAATCGTAAATAATCGCTGCGGATTTCTTCATATCATCCACGGATGATATCCTTATTTTTGATAATACCTCGGCCTCGGGAATGTTGGGAGTAATCACAAGGGCTAAAGGTACGAGTTCCTCTATCAGGGAATTTTGGGCATCTTCTTCTATCAGGGCAGCTCCTCCCTTTGCTACCATGACCGGATCCACGACCAGTTTGTCGATTTGGTATTTCCTTACCATTTTTGCAATTGTTTTTAATATTTTACCGGTGGCAAGCATCCCGGTTTTAGCCGCATCGATTCCTATATCTGTGGCTACTGCATCAAACTGCTTTTCTATAAAATCTTCAGGGACCTCATGAACACCATAAATGCCAAGTGTGTTCTGGGCGGTAAGAGCGGTTATTACGCTCATGCCGAACCCGCCTAAGACCGTAATCGTCTTCAGGTCCGCCTGTATTCCGGCACCGCCACCGGAATCCGACCCGGCTATGGTCAGAACCCTCTTTACGCTCATAATTTCTCTCCAAAGCAAGAAAGGCCACTATCCTCTTGATGCGGGATATGTGGCCCCTTGAAAAACTAATAACAAAACTATTAAGTTGCCGCTCCCTACGCTGGTATTACCCAGATCAGGTCTAAAGGGTATTATCTCAGCTTGATTAGCACCCCTGGATATCTGTCAGTTCTACTACAACAAATCTTTTGTTTAATCAAGTATAAATTAGGTAATCTGTCAATGGCGTTTCAAAATGGAAAGCGGCTGCAGGATGTGTGGTGTGCCGGCGCGAACCTTACAATTTTGTGTCGTAATCGTGCCCTTCCCGGTGTTCTCTGCCCTGCCATCAATTTTTTCGCTGGATAATACCGTCAATCATCGGTATGCTTCTCTTCGAATAATTTAAGATGGGTTCGCTTTTCGGTTTCAAGTTTAATGTTCAATGCTTAAAGTTGGAAAGCGGTATTGGAACAGCAATAAATGTTCGAAGATAGTAAAGCTTTCCCCCAAAATTCTGTAAAAACGAGAGAGGTTTCCCAATGAGTAACGGACCAGAAAAGATTATTTATTCAATGATGAGAGTCAGTAAATTTTACCAGAACAGACCGGTGTTAAAAGACATATCCCTTTCCTATTTTTATGGCGCCAAAATCGGCGTCCTGGGATTAAATGGCTCAGGGAAAAGTTCTCTTTTACGCATTATGGCAGGTGTTGATCAGGAATATAACGGAAATGCCGTCCTTTCTCCGGGATATACCTTAGGGTTTCTTGAGCAGGAACCTGTGCTTGATCCGGATAAAACCGTAAAAGACGTTGTTGAAGAAGGTATGAAGGCGGCTGTAAATCTTGTCAGGGAATACAATGAGATCAGTGAAAAATTCGCCGAACCGATGTCCGATGATGAAATGAATCAGCTTATGGAGCGGCAGGGCGAATTGCAGGAAAAAATCGATCATCTTGATGCCTGGGATATAGATTCGCGTCTGGAAATGGCCATGGATGCGCTGCGCTGTCCTCCGGGAGATACACCTGTTAAGGTTATTTCCGGTGGCGAAAAAAGACGGGTGGCGCTGTGCAGACTTCTGTTACAGAAACCGGACATCCTGCTTCTGGACGAACCTACCAATCATCTGGATGCCGAAACTGTCGCCTGGCTCGAACAACATCTTAAGCGGTATGAAGGGACGGTGATTGCCGTCACACACGACCGGTATTTTTTAGATAACGTAGCGGGTTGGATCTTAGAGCTCGATCGGGGACACGGCATTCCCTGGAAAGGCAATTATTCTTCCTGGCTTGAACAGAAACAGATGCAGCTTAAACGGGAAGAAAAAACAGAAACAGAACGGCAGAAGACCTTGCAGCGAGAGCTGGAATGGATACGCATGTCGCCGAAAGGCCGCCAGGCAAAGTCAAAGGCGCGAATCAGCGCTTATGAAACACTTCTGGATCAGAATAATGAAAAACAGGCCAAAGACCTTGAAATCTATATTCCGCCGGGCCCCCGTCTTGGAAAAATCGTTATTGAAACAGAAAATGTGAGCAAGGCGTATGGCGATCGTCTTCTCTTTGAAGGCATGAAGTTCTCTTTGCCCGCGGGAGGTATTGTCGGCATCATCGGCCCCAACGGTGCGGGCAAAACAACCCTCTTTAAAATGATAACCGATTCGGAAAAACCGGATTCCGGCACCATTAAAATCGGGGACACTGTCAAACTCGCTTACGCCGATCAGGAGCGCGACACCCTTGATCCCGAAAAAACAATATGGGAAGTAATTTCCGGGGGCAACGATATGGTTGAGCTTGGAAATAGAGAAATAAACTCAAGGGCATATGTTTCACGTTTTAATTTCTCTGGATCAGACCAGCAGAAAAAGGTAAACATGATTTCAGGCGGGGAGCGTAATCGCGTCCATCTTGCGTGTATGCTCAAGGAGGGCGCCAATGTATTGTTCTTGGACGAGCCTACAAATGATCTCGATGTGAATACCCTGCGCGCCCTTGAAGAGGCGCTGGAACATTTTGGGGGCTGCGCGGTTATTATCACTCATGATCGCTGGTTTCTCGATCGCATCGCCACCCATATTCTTGCTTTTGAGGGAGACAGTACCGTCATGTGGTTTGAAGGAAATTATTCGGATTACGAAGCGGACAGAAAAAAGAGGCTCGGAAAGGCCGCTGAACAGCCGCATCGCATCAAATACAGGCATTTGACACGGTGATAATA
The DNA here is from genome assembly GCA_030655775.1 of Syntrophales bacterium. Taxonomy (NCBI): domain Bacteria; kingdom Pseudomonadati; phylum Thermodesulfobacteriota; class Syntrophia; order Syntrophales; species Syntrophales bacterium. The sequence goes on along the minus strand of JAUSPI010000167.1, from coordinate 12,018 downwards.
ACAGGTAAAATAGAGTGCTGAGCAACCGGCAAAACGGTTATTATGGACTTGCGGTGCGATAAATACGCACCAGGTGGAGGATGATTGCATGGGAAAACCGAAGAAATACTATGCCGTAGCCAGGGGTCGTAACCCGGGCATCTATACCGCATGGTTCGGTCCCGACGGCGCCGAAGAGCAGATCCGCGGATATGCCGGAGCTCGCTATAAGGGATTCGCCTCTCTGCCTGAGGCGCAGAAGTGGCTGCAGAACCCGATATACGTTCGGTCACCATCAGGGGGAAAGGATTCCGATACCGCCCTCGATATGGATGTGCCGCCGGGCACAATCGTCATCTATACCGATGGGGGCTGCCGCGGCAACCCGGGACCGGGAGGATACGGTGCGGTTATTATCGATGGGGGAAAGCGGATCGAACTCGCCCAGGGCTTTTGTCTGACCACTAACAACCGCATGGAATTAATGGCCTGCATTGCGGCGCTCAAGGCATTGAAGGTTCCGGCTGATGTAGTGCTGTACAGCGATTCGCGCTACGTGGTTAACGGGATCAGCCGGGGTTGGGCCCGTAAGTGGAGCGCCAATAACTGGATGCGTACGAAGAAAGACGCCGCTGAAAATGCCGATCTGTGGGCGCAGTTGCTGGATCTGTGCGATTCCCTCCGGGTGCAGTTCGTCTGGGTCCGTGGGCACGCGGGACACCTGGAAAATGAGTACTGTGATGAACTGGCTTTTCAAGCGGCAGACAGCGAAGACCTCAAGGAGGATCACGCCTATGTTCAAGGCCGAACCAAAGTTCTACACGGCCTGTTTGATGAGGCGGACTGAATCCACAGATTTCGCAGATTACACGGATTACTCTAATCATTTGAAGGGCGATGCTAAATCTGTAGGGTTTAATTCCCCGCAACTCCACACAGAATATCTCGATGAAAACGGCATGATCTAAACGATATGCAGACATGATGTGATGAGAGTCTTTATTCTCAACAACTGCGTTTTTTGCGCAGATGTTGGTACCAGTTCAAGCAGCAAGATTTAGTTAAGAGTGTAAAGTGAACTAAAGTGAGCTAAAGTGCCTAAAGTTAAAAATGCGCTTTCAGCGCAGCCTGTTTCGAATTTGACCGCGCCGAAGGCGTGTACATTAACTTTAGCTCACTTTAGGCACTTCCAACTTTAGGCACTTTTGGGGTTGCGGCTTTGCCGCTTTAGACCGTTGAAAAACCATTTTTTCAAAGCTTTAGTGATAAATGTCGGCATCGCAGGATTATAATATGACTCTGGTGACGTTAAAGGATGTAAGCCTCAGCTTTGGCGGCCCCACATTGCTCGATACGGTGGATCTGCAAATCAAGCGGGGGGAGCGGATCTGCCTTATCGGTCGCAATGGTACCGGCAAGACCACTCTGCTGAAACTGATTCATGGTGAGCTGCCTCCCGACAGCGGTATGATCACGAAAGTCAAGGGGCTGAAAACCGCCCTGTTAAACCAGGAAGTACCCCCCGATCTCGACGGCAGTGTCTATGGTATCGTCGCCTCGGGACAGCCTCATCAGCAGGTTCAGACGGTCATCTCGCGCATGGGGCTGGATGAGAAAGCGTCATACGGGGAGCTCTCCGCCGGCCTCAAACGCCGGGTGCTCCTCGCTCGGGCTTTGGTGAGCGACCCCGACATTCTGCTGTTGGATGAACCGACCAATCATCTGGATATCGATGCCATTGTCTGGATGGAGCAGTTCCTGCAGCGTTTCGTGAAAACCATGATTTTCGTCACTCACGACCGTGCCTTCCTCAATCGCCTGGCGACCCGCATCGTTGAAATCGACCGGGGCACAGTGACTTCTTTTACCGGCAACTACGAGGACTACCTCAGCCGCAAAGAGGAGCTGATCGAGAATGAGTCCGCTCGAAGATCAGAATTTGACAAACAGTTGAGGAGCGAAGAAACCTGGTTCAGGCAGGGCATTAAAGCACGCCGAACCCGTAATGAGGGGCGGGTACGGGCACTGATGAAGATGCGAGCAGAGGTAAAGCAGCGCCGTGCCCGGAGCGGTAATGTGCGCCTGATGTTGCAGGAGGGCGAGCGGTCGGGGCGGCTTGCTATAAATGCCCGTGATGTCGCTTTTGCCTATGGCGGGCAGTCGATTCTCTCGGATTTTTCCACTACCGTTATGCGGGGTGACAAGGTAGGAATCATCGGGCCGAACGGTTGCGGAAAGACTACTCTGTTGCGCATCCTGCTTGGGAAAATCGAGCCGGACAGCGGGTGCGTGCGACACGGAACCCGCCTTGAGGTCGCCTATTTTGATCAGCTCAGGGCTGAGCTTGATGAAACCAAGACCCTGCAGCAAAACGTTGCCGAGGAAAGCGATAGTGTCTTTGTAAACGGCAAACCGCGGCATGTCATCGGCTATCTTCAGGACTTTCTGTTTTCGCCCGACCAGGTTCGGGGCCCAATAACCTCCCTTTCCGGCGGGGAGAGGAACCGACTCCTCATGGCTAAGCTCTTCACCCGGCCGTCCAATGTGCTGGTTCTGGATGAGCCCACCAACGATCTGGATGCGGAGACCCTGGAACTGCTGGAAGCTATGCTGATCAATTATGCGGGGACAGTCCTGATAGTAAGTCATGACCGGACATTTCTTAACAATACCGTTACCTCCACCCTGGTCTTTGAAGGTGAGGATCGGGTGAGAGAATGCGTGGGCGGTTATGATGACTGGCTCCGTCAGCGGCGGCAGGAGGAAAAATCCACGCCCGGGGTGCAACAAAAAAAAGCCAGGCCCCACAAGGTGGCCACGGGTTCCCGAAAGCTCACGTTTAAGGAGCAGCGCGAGCTCGAGCAACTGCCGGACATCATCGAAGACCTCGAGGCGCAAAAGCACACCCTTTTTGTCACCATGGCCGATCCCGCACTTTATAAAACCTCCGGGGCGGAGGTCGTGAAGCTGCAGGCCAAGCTTGATGAACTGGAACGGGATCTGGAGAAGGTCTATACCCGTTGGGAGCTGCTGGAAGATCTGGCGCTTAAGGTCGGGGAGAAATAGGGGAAGAGCACTTTTGGGGAAGGTATAAACATTGACAGACTCGTAAAAAGTCTTTTTTGTCACCCTGAATTTATTTCAGGGTCGCTAACTCATTAAAATAATTAGATACTGAAACAAGTTCAGCATGACAAATGGTACACTTCCTGACTTTTTACGATATCGTTAACATTAACAAGTTCGTAAAAAATCTTTTCAAAGCGAATTTAAGCATTTTGGGAAAAAGATGCTGGTAGTGAACGGCGTTAAGAAAATCTAACTGCTTGAGTGCATAAGCACGAGTTTTAGATTTTTAGCCGGTCAATAACAGCATCCCCAAAATGGTTCTGAGCGAAGAAAACTGATTTTTTACGAGTAGTGTATAAGCGCCCCTTTTTTTAATCCGAAAGGCTGACCAATCTTTTGCTTGCAAGACGGTAATTCAGGTAATCCCAAAAACAATCTTTGTGTTTTGGGACGTTATTTTTCCAACCTCTTCAAGGGGCAGACCCTTTATCTCGGCAACCCTTCGGGCAGTCAGGATAACATTGGCTGGTTCATTTCTCTTGCCGCGCCTCGGATGAGGGGCGAGGTAGGGAGAATCTGTTTCCAGAAGTAAACTGGTTATGGGAATATTTTCAACTACTTTCTGGAGCGTCTCAGATTTTTTGAAGGTGATCGTTCCGGGTATCGATATAAAAAATCCCATATCAAGGCATTTTCGGGCCATTTCATAGTTGCCTGAAAAACAGTGAAATATACCCCTTTGATTTCCTTTCCATTTCTGTAGCATGTCCAGAGTTTCCCTGTGGGCTTCACGATCATGAATAACTACCGGAAGCCCGATTTCACCGGCGAGTTCCAGCTGTTCCCCAAATCTTTTTATCTGTACATCCCGCGGGGACAGATTACGAAAGAAATCCAGTCCGATCTCCCCATAGGCGACTACCTTATCATGGGCTGCCAGTTCTTTAAGAGAGTCGTATGTAGCATTATTTATATTCTTAACTTCGTGTGGGTGTATTCCGACTGCGGCATAAATGGACTCGTACTTATTTGCAAGAAAAACAGCCTTTTTGCAGTCATCGAGTGTAGTTCCGACTGTGACGATATAATCTACTCCGGCTTTTGTGGCCCTCCCAATGACTTCATCTCTGTCGCGGTCAAATGCTTTCATTTCCAGGTGGGCATGTGAATCAATGAACATGATAAGTTCCTATGATTCTTCCAAGATTTCACTTGGAGGAAGATGCCCCATTGGGGCAAATGTTATTGCATCGAAAAAGTTTAAAGTGCCTAAAGTTAAAGAATGCGCTGTCAGCGCAACCTGTTTCAAACCTAATCACGCCAAGGGCGTGTGCCATTAACTTTAGCTCACTTTAGGCACTTTAAACTTTGACAAGTTCGTAAAAAGTCGTAAACTGCACCATTTGTCATGCTGAACTTGTTTCAGCATCTAATTATTTCAGTAAGTTCGAGACCCTGAATGATCCTGAAACAAGTTCAGGACATGATTTTGGGTGACAAAAACTGGCTTTTTACGAATGCATCAACTTTAGTTCACTCTTAATTAATAATTGCAAAATTTTGTCATATCAACAAACTATTGCCGATGTTGAAACAGTGAGCACCTTACGTTTCTTCTGAGTTTATGACAACTTCTTTAACATTATCAGATACGTCAGGAAGTTGTGCCAAGTATTTTTTTAAATTTTCTTCAGAGATCGTTCCTTTTGATAGTTGTTTTTCAATGATCCTTTTATCCAGACTGCCATTATATCCAGTTTTCTTCTTACTCATTAAATCAATCTCCTTTCGTGTGTGTGTTACACTGTTTATTATCCTTTGAGCCTTGGGTCAAGGGAATCTCTTATCCCCTCGCCCAGCAGGTTATAACCGAGCACTGTTATCAGAATAGCAAGGCCCGGGTAGAGAGAAAGCCACCAGGCAATATCTATGTTGTCCTTACCGGCGGTAAGGATATTCCCCCAGCTTGGGATGGGGGGCTGAACCCCGATTCCGAGGAAGCTCAGAGCTGATTCTGTCAGTATGGCCCCTGCGACTCCGAGTGTTGCTGCTACGAGAACAGATGCCATAGCATTGGGAAGGATGTGGAAAAATATAATACGCCCATCGCTGGCGCCGATGGCCTTGGCGGCCTGCACGTAATCTCTCTCCTTTATCGAAATGAAATCTGCTCTGACCAGACGGGTTATACCCATCCAGCCGGTGATGCCTATAACGATCATAATATTCCAGATGGAAGGTTCAAGAAATGCTATGACAGCTAATATAAGAAAAAAGGCAGGGAAGCATAGCATAATATCGACAAATCTCATAATCGTGGCATCAATCCACCTTCCATAATATCCCGCTGTGGCGCCTAAAATGGCTCCTATTACTATGGCAATACCTGTGGCTACGAACCCGACCTTCAGGGATATTCTCGAACCCCAGATCATACGGCTCAAGACATCACGTCCCAGTTGGTCTGTTCCTAAAAGGTGACTGCCGGAAGGTGGAGAGAGAATCATCTGGAGATTGATTTCGCCGGGGTCATAGGGGGAGATCCAGGGTGCAAGCAGGGAAACTATAAATAATAAAATCACCACTGCGCTTCCCGCAACGGCCATCTTGTTTTTGGAAAATCTGCTCCAGAAATCTCTTCTGATAGTTGAATCTGCCATATTAAGTTTCGAGTTTAAGGATTTTAATCATTTCAACTTTAGTTCACTTTAGTCACTTTAAACTTTAGGCACTTTTTTTATGCTACCCTGATCCTCGGATCTGCAAGTGCGTAGGAAACGTCCGCTATCAGATTTCCGAGGAGTGTAAGAACTGCACCAATTACCAGTATCCCCATAATAACCGGGTAGTCTCTTGCCATAACTGACATGTAAAAAAGCTGTCCCATGCCGGGGATCGCAAATATTGTTTCAAAGATAACGCTTCCCCCAATCAGTCCCGGAATGGAAAGCCCAAGTATGGTTATAATAGGGAGCAGTGCATTTCGGAGGGCATGCTTATAAATTACCACCCTTTCACTTAACCCCTTTGCCCTTGCCGTTGTGATGTAATCCTGCCTAATTACTTCCAGCATGCTCGATCTCATATACCTCGACAGCCCGGCAAGGCCTCCGAATGCTGAAATAAGGACAGGCAGTATAAGATGCTTTATCAGATCGATGAATGCACTGAATGGAGGAAGATATTCATAGTTTAAAGACCTTATGCCTGAGATTGGGAGCCAGCCAAGAGTTATACCAAAGAGTATCATCAAAAGGAGTGCCAACCAGAACGTGGGAATGGAAAAGCCGACAAAGACAAAAATGCCGGTGGTTTTATCAAAAAGGGAGTCTTGATGTACGGCTGAAAGGACACCGATCGGGATAGCCACAATGATGATGAGGATCATTGAAAGGACGTTAATGAGAATAGTAATCGGGAGTCTTTCCAGTATCTTATCTGCCACCGGACGGTTATCAGAAGAAAAGGATCTTCCAAGATCAAGTACGACAAGTTTGCTTATCCATGACAGATATTGCTGGTGAAGAGGTTTGTCCAGATCATACATCGCCCTGAGACGTTCCTTCATTTCGGCTCCGGCCTTCGGATTCATCTGAGTCTGAAGGTCTGTTGGGGAACCGGGTGCAAGATGCATGACGGTAAAGCAAATAATTGTAATCCCGATAAGGAGAGGGATCATAAATACGAGTCTCTTAGCGATATATCTCAGCAAGTTTCGGTCTCCTTATCAACCTGTTTGAGGCACAAAGAAAAAAGAAGAAATAAGAAAATTATAACTTTGATGGTCTCGTAAAAAGTCTTTTTTTGTCACCCAAAATCATGTCCTGAACTTGTTTCAGGATCATTCAGGGTCTCTAACTTACTGAAATGATTAGATACTGAAACAAGTGAGATCCTGAAACGAGTTCAGGACGACAAATGGTGCAGTTTATGACTTTTTACGAGACCATCAACTTTGTGCCTTTGCAACTATGTGCCTTTGTGCCGAAGCCATGGGGTTTATCCGATAGCAGGTTATTTCCGCCCTATGCAAAAATAAATGAATCCTCTTTTCTTCATCTCGCGAGGCTCATACTGGTTCCTTCCATCGAAAATTACCGGATTCTTTAATAGCTGTTTTATCTTGTTAAAGTCCGGGTTTCGAAAAAGGTGCCACTCCGTTACCAATACAAGAAAATCACTTTCACTCAGGGCATCGTATGCATTCTTAAAATATCTTATGTTGGGATTAGTGCCCAGTGCCCTTTTTGCCTCTTCGGTTGCTTCAGGATCATAGGCGTTAATCTTTGCCCCTTCCGACAGTAAAGTATGTATTGTATCCAGGGCAGGAGACTCTCTAACATCATCTGTGTTTGGTTTAAAAGAAAGACCCCAGATAGCGGCTGTCCTGCCGTGGAGGCCTCCCTTATCCGCAAAGTAATTTATTATCTTTTCGACAAAAACTTTTCGCTGTTTGAGATTGACCTCATCTACAGATTTTAATATCTTCGCATCATACTGAAAATCTTCGGCCGTAGCTATCAGCGCCCTGATATCTTTTGGGAAACATGAGCCTCCATAGCCAACACCTGGGTAAATGAAGCTGTAACCTATTCGGCTGTCCGCTCCAATTCCCTTTCTGACCATTGCAATATCAGCCCCTACTCTTTCGCAAATATTTGCCATTTCGTTTATGAAAGATATCCTGGTAGCAAGCATTGCATTAGCCGCATATTTTGTCATTTCCGCACTTCTTATATCCATGACGATAAACTTTTCTCTATCCATGGCAAATGGAGAATACAGCTCTTTCATTAGCTCGGCTGTTCTTACATTGTCAGTTCCCACAATAACTCTGTCCGGCTTCATGAAATCGTTTATGGCATCACCTTCTTTCAGGAATTCCGGGTTGGAGATGACATCAAATTCTATAGATACTTTCCTTTCCCCCAGTTTTTTTTCAATGACATTTTTTACTTTGTCTGCCGTACCCACCGGGACGGTGGATTTATTAGCAACGATCTTATAACCTTCCATGTAGCAGCCGATGCCCTCGGCTACATCGAGGACATGTTTCATGTCCGCACAACCATTCTCATCCTGTGGCGTTCCAACTGAGATAAATATGACAAGTGAATCTTTTACGGTTTCCTCCAGGTCAGTAGTAAAATTAAGTCTGCCGTCGTCATGATTTTTCTTGAGCATGAGTTCAAGTCCAGGTTCATAAATTGGAATAATTCCCCTGTTGAGATTATCAATCTTATCCTTGTCTATATCCATACAGATCACGTCATTTCCCATATGGGCAAAGCAGGTCGCTGTGACCAGACCCACATAACCGGTGCCTATAATACCTATCTTCATAAATCCTCCTTTTTAAATTTCTCTCATTAGGGGAATGGGAGAAAAATCCTTGCCATTCGTTCGTGCAGGGCTAAGGCCCTGCGCTATGGTTTAATTCTGTATGTTTTGTTTCCATGAGTTTCATTTTCTTAATGTTTTTAAGTGATTTACGCAGGTCTTCCTCTGTGTGAGGTTCAAGCGTTATTACTGGATCTATAGATTGCTCTTCCAATATTTTAAACAGCTCATAAAACGGAAAATTTCCATCTCCAACGGGAAGGTGTTCGTCAGCAAAACCCGTGTTATCATGTAAGTGAAGCTGTTTCAGGTAAGGCCCCAGTCTGTCGATCCACTCTTTTAAGCTTGCCTTGGAAAATGCATTGAAATGTCCTGTGTCAAAGCAGAAATGAATGTAAGGAGATTTAAGAGAATCGAGCATTAAAGCTAAATAATGAGGACTATTTTCATAGACGTTTTCAAGAGTAATAATCGTATTCATCTCACGGGCGAGAGGCAAGAATTGCCGCCATGTGTCAATGCTGTTTTCTATCCACCTCTTCATACATCCGACATAATATTTTTCATCAAAGGAAGCATGGCATACAACAAGTCCAGGTTGGAAATAAGGGATGAGTTCAAAAAATTGCTTGAAGCGATCTATGGATACCTGCCTTATCTTTGGGTCAATTGCTCCAGGCCTGAGGTCCATAAAGGGGGCATGCATGGTGATTGTTAATCCCGCCTTTATAATGGCATTAGCAATCTTCTTTAAATCTTTTCTTTTGAAATGATCAAGGACAAAATAATTAAAGCTGATCTCCGGGTTGATTCTCTCTTTTATGATGGTTGAAAGATGCTTTTCATGGAGGAGATGTAGCGGAATGTTTATCTGAACTCTCTTTATAATGCTACGCATTTTCAATACCTATCGGGAAGAGACCCTTGAAAAACATGGAGATAAAGCTTCTACCATAATGACTATTTTTAAACAACTACCAATTTCGGATTGACACTATTTTTAAATTCTGTTAGTGAAGGTTTTATAGTCATAAGATATTAAAAAGATTAAATTATACATGTTCCAGTCAGTACGAAATAAGGAGGTGATGTCTGTTAGAAAACAGGAAGACATGATAAAAATGGTTTTGCAGTGCGTCAATGCGGCGCTTGAAAAGAAAGCTAAGGATATTATAATCCTTGATGTAAAGGGAATATCATCCTTCACCGATTATATGATAATCTGCAGTGGAAGTTCTGATAGACAGGTTAAAGCGATTGCGGCGTCTATTGAAAAAGATTTCAAAAAATCAGGGACACTTCCCCTCGGAATTGAGGGTGAAAAATTTGGGCAGTGGGTGCTGATGGATTATGGAGATGTAATAGTACATGTCTTCTATGAACCTACGCGAGAGTTTTACGATATTGAAAGGCTGTGGTCGGATGTGCCCAAGATGGAAGTCGGAAATGGGGACCAGAAAGTGACTTCCCTCGATGAAGGTATGTTATAGTTACAAATACTGGCCTGAATACACAACCTTGCATGACTGAGTGGTGATATTGAAAAACGCTCTGACAGGTCTTGCCGATATTATATTTCCTTCACGGTGTGTGATATGCGGTATAGTTCTGTATAATAATGAAAAAATTCGTATCTGTCCAGAGTGCCTTTCTCGGATAAGTTTTGTTAAAACACCTATCTGTTCGTGTTGTGGTCTTCCTTTTGTTAACTATGAGGGTACAGATCATCTTTGCGGGGAATGTACATCATCAAAACAGTATTTTTCTGTTGTAAGGTCAGTGGGGGAATTTAATGAACCTCTTCTGAATGCCATCCATAGGTTCAAGTACAAAGGGGAAATATCTGTGGGTGAAACCCTGGGGAGATTGATGGCAGAGTTCGAATATAGTTCTTTCAGCCTTGAAGGGTATTCATTGATTTTACCTGTGCCCCTGCATCAGAGGAGATTAAAAGAAAGGGGGTTCAATCAATCCGTTATACTGGCAAGAGAGATTGCAATCAGATATTCTATATGTTTAGATTTTAGAACACTCAAAAGAACTATCCATACAAAGCCGCAAACAGGTTTGGGCAAAAAACAACGGAGCACGAATGTCAAAGGATCGTTTGTAATAACAGACAGGGAAAAAATAGATGGGGAAAGAGTTGTATTGATAGATGATGTTTATACTACCGGCAGTACCGTCAGGGAATGTGCACGGATATTGCTCGAAAATGGTGTTGAAGAAGTGGCAGTTCTTACACTTGCCAGGGCAGTTTAGGAACAGTTTGGCAAAAGCTTTAAGAAACAGGGCTTTTCGTGCTCTCCGCCTAAGGCGGATTCAACAATTCTGTAGGGTGGCATTTTATATGCCGCCATTTGCGGTCGGGTGTAAAACCCGACCCTACTAAATTATGAATAAAGTTTACTCAAGGGAAAAACTGAAAAAAGAACTTGACAGACACAGGACCCGTGGAGAAAACGTTGTATTCACCAATGGCTGTTTTGATATTCTCCATGTTGGACATACAAGATATCTGAGGGAAGCAAAAAAATTGGGGGATGTGCTGGTTCTTGCCCTTAACAGCGATTCATCTGTAAGAGCGATCAAGGGTGAGAGGAGACCTCTTGTTCCTGAGGATGAGAGAGCGGATGTTGTGTCCTCCCTTGAATCTGTGGATTATGTTACCATATTTAATGAACATACCCCTCTTGAACTGATTGAATATCTGGAACCTGATATTATAGTTAAGGGTGGAGACTGGTCGGAGGAAGATGTAGTTGGGCGAGAGTCCGTAAAGAGACGGGGAGGGAAGGTTGTTATTATTCCTGAGATTAAAGGAGCATCAACAACGAACATTATTGAGAAAGTGAGAAGTGCATGGAATTGTGATAAAGAATAAAGGAAGGAATTTAATTTATTGCAGCCCCATTTTTTCCTTTACAAAAGTGGGATGATTAGATATTTAATAGTGCTCCATTTGAGATGTGCTTTGGGGAATTTATATAAAAGGTAGATTATTTGACCAATGAAACCAGAAAAGCTTGAATATTTTAGAAATCTTCTTACCGATAGAATTGAAGATCTGTTGAGTGAAGCGGAGAAAACCGTTTCGGAAATGACTAATGGTAAAGAAAACTTTCCTGATGTGGCTGATAGAGCAACACTCGAATCGGAAAGAAATTTTGAACTTCGAATACGGGACAGGGAAAGAAAATTAATCATAAAAATGCAGGAAGCTATCAAGCGTATCGACGAGGGAACTTTTGGAATATGTGAGGTATGCGATGGGGCGATATCTGACAAAAGATTGATGGCAAGACCCGTGACTACCCTTTGTATAAATTGCAAAACAAAACAGGAAAAGATTGAAAAGCTGAAGGGAGAGTGAATCCCTCTCCGCCTTTTAAGCAAACATGGTATTACACTCCTCGCAATAGATACAACGCCTTCCGATATAGTTCTGACAAACCTGCATCAAACGTGTTTAAAAAGTTTTTGTTAACCTTCTTCTTTGATGCACTCGTAAAAAGTCAGAAAGTGTGCTCTTTGTCATGCTGAACTTGTTTCAGCATCTAATTATTTCAGCAAGTTAGAGACCCTGAAATAAATTCAGGGTGACAGAAAAAGACTTTTTACGAGATTGTC